>JBEBRF010000068.1:0-12870 GCA_040394975.1 Aequorivita soesokkakensis | reverse complement strand
GCCGTCCCAACTTCCCAAAAAGTGAAAGTGGATTTTGATGTATAACAGCTTTAAGCTTTAAGCTTACAGCCTTAAGCTAAAAATATGAGCGAAAAGGAAATTAAGAATCTCGAAGAAATTTTCGAAGCCCGCATTGCGCGCGACGAAAAGATAGAGCCCAAAGACTGGATGCCGGAGAAATACCGCCAAACGCATATCCGGCAGATGAGCCAGCACGCACATTCGGAAATTATCGGGATGCTTCCCGAAGGAAACTGGATTACCCGTGCGCCGTCTTTACGAAGAAAAGCTGCACTTTTGGCGAAAGTGCAGGATGAAGCCGGCCACGGATTGTATCTGTATTCCGCCTGTGAAACGCTCGGGATTTCCCGCGATGAACTTTACGAACAATTGCATTCCGGGAAGGCGAAATATTCTTCCATTTTCAACTATCCAACCATCACTTGGGCCGATATGGGCGCAATTGGTTGGTTGGTTGATGGTGCTGCGATTATAAATCAGGTGCCACTTTGCAATACATCTTTTGGACCGTATGCACGGGCGATGGTGCGGGTTTGCAAGGAAGAAAGTTTTCATCAGCGTCAAGGTTTTGAAATTATGCTAACGCTTTGTCGTGGTTCCGAAGAACAAAAAGCAATGGCGCAAGACGCGCTAAACCGTTGGTGGTGGCCAAGTTTGATGATGTTGGGTCCAACCGACGCCGAATCCATTCACACGGAACAATCGATGAAATGGAAGTTGAAAAGGAAAAGTAACGACGAACTGCGTCAACAATTTATAGACCAAACCGCGCCACAGGCAGATATTCTGGGAATCACAATTCCCGACCCCGATTTGAAATGGAACGAGAAAACCGGCCATTACGATTTCGGCGAAATTGATTGGGATGAATTCTGGCAAGTAGTAAAAGGCCATGGCCCGTGCAACAAAGAACGAATGAGCGCCCGCGTAAACGCCTGGAACAACGGCGAATGGGTTCGCGACGCCGCGATGGCCCACGCAGAAAAAAATGCAAATAAAAAAGTAGCAAAAGCAAGTTAAATAGACTTGAGACTTTAGATTTTAGACGTTAGAAAAAAGCGTTGCAAAATTTGAAATCTCATATCTCAAATCTCATATCTAATGTCTAATATCAAAAAAAACTGGCCTCTTTGGGAAATATTTGTCCGCAGTAAAAACGGATTGGAGCACCGTCATTTCGGAAGCCTGCACGCCGCCGATGCTGAAATGGCAATGGAAAACGCCCGCGATGTTTACACCCGCCGAAACGAAGGCGTAAGCATTTGGGTGGTGGAAAGCAAAAATATTACCGCTTCAAATCCGGCAGAAAATGGCGAAATGTTTGAGCCAGCGCAGGATAAAGTGTATCGCCATCCCACGTTTTATGATTTGCCGGATGAGGTGAAGCATATGTGAATAAAATTCCCGCGAAGGCGGGAATCCCATGATTTGAAAACGGAATTAGCCTTAATAGAATAATGGAAAATTGGTATGTATATATTATGACGAATAAACCAAATGGAGTTCTTTACATTGGCGTTACCGATAATATTGATTCCCGTGTGATAGAGCACAAAACCAAAGTTTTTCGAAAATCATTTACGGCAAAATATAATTGCGATAAATTGATATATTTTGAAGAATTTGAGAATGGCTTTGAAGCATCTGAGCGAGAAAAGCAAATGAAAAAATGGAACCGTGAATGGAAATTAAAATTAATTGAAGAAATGAACCCGGAATGGTCTGATTTAAGTTTAAATTGGAATAATGAGAATTTAATTTATAAAACAAAAAGGTTTCCAACAATAAAATAAAGTATGAACGAAGAACGATCAGATTCCCGCCTTCGCGGGAATTTATATAACTACATCCTAACAATCGCCGACAATTCCCTAATCCTCGCACAGCGGTTGGGTGAACTTTGCGGCCACGGCCCAAGTCTGGAAACCGATATCGCGCTCACAAATATTTCCCTGGATTTGCTGGGCCAAACCCGAAGTTATTATCAATACGCCGCCAAAATTTCCGGGGAAAATAAGACCGAGGACGACATCGCTTTTTTAAGGATTGAGCGGGAATATAGAAATTGTCTTTTGGTTGAACAACCCAACACACATTTTGGTTTCACCATCGGCCGGCAGTTTTTGTTTGATGTGTATCATTTTATGTTGATGGAAAAATTGCAGGACAGTCCCGATGAAACCTTATCGGCAATCGCAAAAAAAGGGATAAAGGAAGTGAGCTACCACAAACGTTTTTCTTCCGATTGGGTAAAACGTTTGGGCGATAGCACCGAGGAAAGCAAAACAAAAATGCAGGAAGCTATCGATGCACTTTGGCGATTTACGGACGAACTTTTCATTATGACCGAAGCCGAAAAAGAAATGGCAAGAGAAGGAATTGGCATCGACGTTTCAGTATTTAAAGAGAAATATTACGAAGAAGTTTCAGCAATTTTAAGACAAGCAACACTTAGCGTTCCCGAAAATAAGTATTTCACAAAAGGCGGAAAAGAGGGCATCCACAGCGAACATATGGGCTATTTGTTGGCCGATTTGCAATATATGCAGCGCACCTATCCAAATATGACGTGGTAATAAATGTTCAATTTTCAATGTTCAATTTTCAATATTCATTTACAGTAAATTATGGAAAGAAAATTTGATTTGGAAGATAGGTTGATTGATTTTGCTGTTTTATGTATTAAACTTTTTACGAAAATTGAATATAATTATGCATTGGACCATTTGTCAAAACAACTTATTCGTTCCGCAACTGGAGCAGCCTTAAATTACGGAGAAGTTCAAGGTGCAGAATCTGCTAAGGATTTTATTCACAAAATGGGAATTGTTTTAAAAGAATTAAAGGAATCGAGAGTAAATCTTAAAATTCAAAATGGCGCCAATCTTTTAAAGGATATTGATAGTGCAGAAAAAAGTTTAAAAGAATGCGAAGAATTAATCGCCATTTTTTCAAAAAGCATTCAAACAGCGAGAGCGAAAAAATAATTGAAAATTGAGCATTGAAAATTGAACATTGAAAATTGAACATTGAAAATTGAATATTTACATATCGAACCCCATTTAATCCCAGTTCTGAAAACCGTTTCAGACCCTGAGATTCCTGTGCTTTCGGTGTTGGATTTGGGCGTCATTCGCGAAGCGGTTGAGGAAAATGGAATCGTAAAAATAAAACTCACCCCAACCTATTCCGGCTGCCCGGCGATGGACGTAATTACTGACGATTTGAAAAAGGCTTTTTCAGAACTGGGAAAAAAGGCAACCGTGGAATTAATCCTTTCGCCCGCGTGGTCAACAGATTGGATTTCCGAAGAAGGCCTGCAAAAAATGGAAGAATATGGCATTGCGCGCCCACTTTCCGAAACACACGACAAAGATGTTTTGTTAGGCGAAAAGAAACTGGTAAAATGCCCGCAATGCGGAAGTACACAAACCCATTTGGTGAGCCAATTCGGTTCCACGGCCTGCAAAGCACTTTTTAAATGTGACGATTGCGAAGAACCATTTGATTATTTTAAATGTTTGAAATAAAAAAGGGAATAGGGAATAGGCAATGGGAAATAGAGGATTAGTTTAATGCATATTGAAATGGGTGAATACAAATTTAATTTTGAAGGGCTGGTTGTATATCAAAAAGCCATTCGATTTGGGAAAAAGTAAATGTTGCTGTTAAAAATTTTCCTTCCCACGAATTGTATGCACTTTCATCCCAGTATCGAAGGGCTGCGGATTCAATTGCCCTAAATATTGCGGAAGGCTATCCGGGCAGTGATAAACAATTTATAAAACATATAAATATTGCTATTTTTAGCGCCAATGAATGTGTAACCTGCAGTACAAAATCCAGAATGCGAGATTATTATACTAAAAAAGAAGACCAATTAATGCGAAAAGATATTGTGGAAATGATAAAAATGTTAGTGGCATTACGGAATAAAATCAGTGCTCGGCTTTAACCCATTCCCCATTCCCTATTTCCCATTGCCTAATGTCTAAAATGAATAAAATGGAACAACAGTCAATCCTAACAAAAAAATCAGAAAGTGTAATTACACTGATTTTAAACCGCCCCGAAGTATTCAACAGCTTCAACCGCGAAATGGCACTTTTGCTTCAAAGTGAATTGGATGCTGCGGAAAAAAATCCCGAAGTTCGCGCCATCGTAATCACCGGAAATGGAAAAGCTTTTTGCGCCGGACAGGATTTAAAGGAAGTCACTTCCCCGGAATTGAACCCCGGTTTCAAAAAAATTCTTGAGGAACATTACAACCCGATTATTTCCCGAATCCGTAACATTGAAAAACCCATAATTGCCGCCGTAAATGGCGTTGCGGCTGGAGCGGGCGCAAATATTGCCTTGGCTTGCGACGTGGTTATTGCTTCGGAAAACGCAAGTTTCATACAGGCTTTCAGCAAAATCGGGTTAGTGCCTGATAGCGGCGGAACCTTCTTTTTGCCACGATTGATTGGTTTTCAAAAAGCATCGGCCTTGATGATGCTGGGCGATAAAATTTCTGCCGAAGAAGCCGAAAAATTAGGGATGGTTTACAAAGTGGTGGCTCCAGAAAGTTTTTTGGAAGAAGTAAATACTATTGCGAATACATTGGCAAATATGCCCACAAAAGCGCTGGGATTGACCAAACGTTTGTTGAACAATTCGATGCAAAATTCTTTGGAAGAACAATTGAATTTGGAAAGCAAACTTCAAATAAAATCCGCCCAAAGCGAGGATTACGCCGAAGGGGTTGATGCGTTTGTGAATAAGAGAAAGCCAAATTTTAAAGGAAAATAAAATGTAAAACCGCAAAATGTAAAATGTAAAAGTCAAAAGTTACCTTAGTCGTTACTTTTGATTTTTACATTTGTTATTTAAAATTTATGATTAAAAACGTTGGAATAATAGGAAGTGGAACAATGGGCGCGGGCATTGCACAAGTGGCGGCCACGGCGGGCTGTTCCGTGAAAATTTACGACACCAAAATCGAAGCTTTGGAAAAGGCCAAAGCCGATTTGGAAAAGATAATGGCCCGTTTGGTCGAAAAAGGAAAAATCGATTCCGAAGAAAAAACACGCATCCAAAACAACATAAAATACGTCAATTCATTAAAGGAATTGAAAAAATCCGATTTGACGATTGAGGCCATTGTGGAAAATCTCGACATCAAAAAAAACGTATTTTCAACACTTGAAAAATTTGTAAGCGACGATTGTATCATTGCTTCCAATACCTCGTCACTGTCAATTGCTTCCATCGCTTCCTCGCTGCAAAAACCGGAGCGCTGCATTGGTATCCACTTTTTCAATCCCGCGCCGTTGATGCAGTTGGTTGAGGTAATTCCTTCAATCCAAACTTCCGAAGAAACGCTTCAAAAATCTATAGAAACAATCAAAAATTGGGAGAAAACGGTTGCCGTCGCCAAGGACACGCCGGGATTTATCGTGAATCGCGTGGCACGGCCTTTTTACGGGGAAGCACTTCGGATTTATGAGGAAGGAATCGCTTCTTTTTCCGAAATAGATACAGCAATGAAAGAACTCGGCGAATTCAAAATGGGGCCGTTCGAACTGATGGATTTTATTGGGAACGACGTGAATTACACCGTAACCGAAACCGTATTCGAAGCCTTTTATTTTGATCCGCGCTACAAACCTTCCTTTACCCAAAAACGTTTCGCCGAAGCCGGATTTTTGGGAAGAAAAACCGGGAAAGGGTATTACGATTATTCCAGCAAAACCGATGTCCCCCCGAGCGCAGTCGAGAGGTCAATCGATAAAGAAAAATCGGAATTGATTTTCAACCGTATCCTCATAATGCTCATCAACGAAGCCGCCGACGCCCTTTTTTGGAACATCGCTTCCGCAGAAGATATTGACAACGCGATGACGAAAGGCGTGAATTACCCAAAAGGACTTTTGGCGTGGGCAGATGAAATGGGAATTGGTTGGTGCGTCAAAAAAATGGACGAACTTTATGATGAATATCACGAAGATAGATATCGTTGTTCGCCATTGTTGCGGAAGATGGAAAAAGAAGGTTTGAGGTTTGGGGTTTGAGGAAAAAAACTTAGTATGGATTCAAAATATCATTTTAGATTTGAGGATTTGCAGGTTTATCAAAAAGCGATAGAGTTTGGTGAATTTGTAAATACTTTGATTAAAGGATTCCCTAGAGAAGAACGATTTGAATTAACTTCTCAATTTAAAAGAGCATCTGATTCAATAGCTTTGAATATTGCAGAAGGTTCTTCGGGTACAGATAAACAGTTTTATAATTATTTGGGAAATGCGTGACACAGCGCAGAAGAATGTGTAGCCTGCAGTACGAAGGCAAGGTTAAGAAATTACATTAATTTTGAACAGGATGAAGAGGTTCGAAAATACATAACTGAACTTTCAAAAATGATAACAAGCTTACGTGCAAAAATTTCAGTAAGAATTAATAGTAAATAATGAAAAACCTAAACCCACATACCTCACACCTCAAACCTCAAGAAATACCACACAAAATGCTTAGCCAAGACGCTTTCAGCACGTGGCTCGGCATCGAAATTTTGGAGGTGGAAAAAGGGCGTTGCAAAGTGGCGATGACCGTTCGTAAGGAAATGCTGAACAGTATGGACAAAGCCCACGGTGGCATCAGTTATTCGCTGGCCGACACGGCATTCGGTTTTGCTGCCAACACCCACGGAAAATTCGCCGTTTCCATTGAAACCTCCATAAACCACATTGAAGCTTTGGACGAAGGCGATTATATAACCGCTGAATCCGTTATAAATAGCACAAAAAACAAATTGGCGTTCCACATTGTCGAGGTAAAACGAGGCGATGAATTGGTCGCACTTTTCAAGGGAGTTGTTTTTCGAACCTCAAAAGAATGGTAATTGGGTTTTGCCGTACCTTAAAAATTGAAATTCGATACGTCAATTTTTCGTTTTTTTGAATTTAAAGGAAGGAAATTTTTAATAAACTTAACGTTTTGGGAAATCATTTATTCATAGCTTACCAAGATATTTGTTAAAAAAAACAGATGCAAAGAAGAATTTATCCCATAGACCGCTTCAAAAAGCCCTTCATAGAAATGATGAAGGAAGAAAAATCTGGCTCCTTGATTTTGGGAGTCAGTATTCTGGTGGCATTTATTTTCGCCAATTCTCCATGGCACGAGCAATATCATCTTTTTTTCGAACATGAATTTGGTTTTCAATTTGACGGAAAACCCTATTTGGAATACAGTATTTCCGAATGGATAAATGATGGGCTGATGGCTATGTTCTTTTTTGTGGTGGGATTGGAGCTCAAAAGGGAAATTGTAGCTGGAGAATTGTCGAATATTAGAAAGGCAATGTTGCCAATTTCTGCCGCCATTGGTGGCATGGTAGCGCCCGCGGTAATTTATTTGCTTTTAAACCCCGCGGGAGAGGCACACAACGGATGGGGAATTCCTATGGCAACTGATATTGCCTTGGCACTGGGGGTTTTGTATCTTTTGCGAAACAGGATTCCCTTGGGTCTAAAGATATTTTTGACTGCTTTGGCGATTGTTGATGATATAGGAGCCGTTTTGGTTATCGCTTTCTTCTATACTTCCAATATTTCATTTCTAAATCTTGCCATAGGTTTTGGATTTCTATTGCTGATGTTTATCGGCAATAGAATGGGAGTAAGAAGCATTTTCTACTATGCAATAATTGGAATTATTGGGGTTTGGACCGCCTTCTTGCTATCAGGGATTCATGCCACCATTGCCGCGGTATTGGCTGCTTTTATGATTCCGGCCGAAGTGAGGATAAAAGAGGGCATCTATATTTCCAGAATTAAAAAACACCTGCACAATTTCATGAAAACAGACCCAAATGACAACATTCCTACACTCACCCATGACCAAATGGAAATCCTCGAGCAAGTTAATTCAGACACAAAGATGGCTATGCCGCCTTTGCAAAAACTGGAGCATGTAATGACTCCTTTCGTTAACTTTGTTGTCCTCCCTGTTTTTGCCCTTGCCAATGCGGGAGTTACGGTTTTTAATATTGAAATGGACAAATTGCTTAACACGAATGTCGCTATTGGAGTAGGCCTCGGATTGTTGCTCGGGAAACTACTGGGAATTGTAGGTTTTTCTTGGTTGTCGGTGAAGTTGAGGATTTCCACCTTTCCAAAAGAAATGAATATAACAAACCTTGTCGGCTTGGCTCTTTTGGCATCCATTGGGTTTACAATGTCCCTGTTTATTACCGAGTTGGCGTTTACAAATGAAGAGCTTAAAACACAGGCAAAAATAGGAATCTTTGTAGCCTCAATAGTGGGAGGGCTTTTGGGATATTTTATCTTGCGCAAACTGACGAAAAAATAATGTTAACCTATTAATTATTCAATAAATTATGAAATGGCAAGGCAGAAGACAAAGTGGTAATCTAGACGATCGCCGCGGAATGAGTGGCAAAGGAAAACTCGTGGCCGGTGGCGGAGTAATTGCATTGATTGTAATTGCGCTACAATTTTTCGGCGGTGAAACCGGACAACAATTGGCTCCACTTGTAGAACAATTAGGTAACAGCCAAACGGGCCAACAAACCGAACAGCGCGAACTCACCGCCCATGAAAAAGAAATGGGAAACTTTATGGCCACCGTTCTCGCCGACACTGAAGATGTGTGGAATCAGGTTTTTAGCGAAAACAATCTTGGAAATTACCAAGAACCTACAATGGTTTTGTTCACTGATGCGGTTAGTACGGCTTGTGGCAATGCCAGTTCCGCTTCCGGGCCGTTCTACTGTCCCGCCGATCAACAAGTGTATATGGATCTCGCATTTTTTGATGAGTTGAAAACCCGATTTGGCGCGCAGGGAGGTGATTTTGCGATAGCCTATGTAACCGCCCACGAAATTGGCCATCACGTGCAAACCCTGCTCGGAACTTCACAAAAAGTAAGACAATTGCAACAACAAAACCGGAATGCCGCCAACCAACTTTCGGTTGCTTTGGAACTTCAAGCAGATTTTTACGCCGGGGTTTGGGCACATTACAACCAAGAATATTTGGAGGAAGGCGATATCGAAGAAGCCCTGAGCGCGGCAAATGCCGTGGGCGACGATGCCATTCAAAAAAGAACACAGGGCGATGTGGTGCCCGACAGTTTCACGCACGGCACTTCGGAACAACGGATGAAATGGTTTATGAAAGGCTATAAAACGGGCGATGTAAAACAGGGCGATACTTTTTCGGAAATACTTAATTAACAATAAACGATTTCAGATTAACGATTTTTGATTGTTGAATTTTTTCTTCTTTATAAATCTAAAATCTAACGTCTAAAATCTAAAATCTAAAAATGGAAGCATACATAATTGACGGAATTCGAACGCCAATAGGCAGTTATCAGGGAAGTTTAAGCACCGTCCGCACGGACGATTTGGCCGCTTTGGTAATTGCAGAAATAGTAAAACGAAACCCGAACATCCCAAAAGAAGCTTATGACGATGTAATTTTAGGCTGCGCAAACCAAGCCGGAGAGGACAACCGAAACGTGGCACGGATGGCGGCTTTATTGGCAGGGTTGCCCGTTACGGTTCCTGGCGAAACTGTGAACCGACTTTGCAGCAGCGGACTTTCAGCAATAATCCACGCGAACAGGGCAATTAAAGCGGGCGATGGCGATTTGTTCATTGCCGGCGGAGTTGAAAATATGACGCGCGGGCCGTACGTAATTGCGAAACCTTCCGCGGCTTTTGGAACGGATTCAAAAATGTATGATTCCAGTTTTGGGTGGCGGTTCGTAAACCCGAAAATGGCCGAAATGTACGGCACGGACGGAATGGGAAACACTGCGGAAAATTTGGTGGAAAAACATAACATTTCCCGCGAAGACCAAGATGCATTTGCTTACAATTCCCAAATGAAAGCCGCAAAAGCCCAGCAAATGGGGCGTTTTCAAAAAGAAATCGTTCCCGTGGAAATTCCGCAGCGGAAAAAGGAACCGATTATTTTTTCCGAAGATGAATTCATTCGTCCCGAAACCACAAAAGAAGTTTTGGCAAAATTGCGTCCGGCTTTCAAAAAAGATGGAAGCGTAACAGCCGGAAATTCATCGGGCTTGAACGATGGTGCGGCGGCTGTAATCATCGCCTCGGAAGTTGCCGTAAAAAAATACAATTTGAAGCCAATTGCGAAAATAATCAGTTCCGCCGTAGTGGGCGTGGAACCACGGATTATGGGCATTGGCCCGGTGGCAGCTTCCGATAAAGCCCTTGAAAAAGCAGGCCTGAAAATGGAAGATATGGACGTAATTGAATTGAATGAAGCCTTTGCCTCACAAGCCTTGGCCTGCATCCGTGAATGGGGTTTGAAAGATGACGACCCGCGCATCAACCCGAACGGCGGTTCCATTGCAATCGGCCACCCGCTGGGCGTTACGGGCGCACGGATTTGCTATTCAGCGGCTTTGGAACTTCAGCTTCAAAATAAAAAATATGCGCTGATCACAATGTGCGTTGGGGTTGGGCAGGGATATGCTGCGATTATTGAAAATGAAAGATTTAAGTAATGGACAAAATTTTAGTTGAAAGGATAAATAGAATTTTTAATTATCAAATTAATAATGGCTCTACGGTTAAAAAGTTCATTGAAAGAATTGATGAAGAACTTATTTTGTTTAAAAACATATCTGAAAAGGAAAAATTTCTTTTGATGTTTTGTGAAAAAATCAAACAAGAAAGAGATGAACACGAAAAGACATGTGATGATCCAGATTATTGTAAAAAATCGATTTTATTAAAAGAGTCTGAATATTTTGTTAGTCAGCGGTTAGAGGAAAATTCATTTATTCATTTTAAGGAAATGGATTTTTTTTCGAAAGAAGAAAAAGCGGTTTTAAATAAAAAAATAGATGATCTTTTATTCGAGGTAAAGATATTAAAAATGGGTCAAGAACTGATTTATAACGACTTATATACCGAGTTTGAAGATCTTAAAAACCTTTACTTCATTGGGAAAAAAAATTGGAAACAGGTTTTTTTAGGTAAACTAAGCGAGATGGTTTTGTCTGGTGTAATAGATGAAACTATTTCAAAAAAAATTATCCATTTGATTAAGGAACAAATTCCAGACATCATTTTATTAAAGATATAAATTATAAAACTCTGAAAAATTTAAATCCTATTCTTCATCCTTTAAATATTTTTTATATTTACAAAATATAAATATATTATGGCAACATTCACTTCATCATTACCGCAGGAACTTTTGGACCAACTCGCGAAAACCGCATCGGAACTGAAAGTTCCAAAGAACAAGCTAATCCAAAAAGCGCTTCAGCATTATTTGATTCAGATAGAAAAAGCTCAATTTGCAAAATCCTTTCAACGGGCGGCAAACGATCCTGAAATGTTGGAAATGGCCGAAGAAGGGATTGAAGAATGGTTTCAAATGCTTGAAGAATTGGAAAAGGAATGAAACAAGGTGAAATCTGGAACGTGTATTTTGATCCCGTAAAAGGCAGCGAACAAAGCGGCAATAGGCCTGCGGTTATAATCAGTGGCAACACAATGAACCAAAAATCCAATTTAGTTATCGTATGCCCGCTTACAACCTCCCTGCACTATTTTAAAGAACACCCAATATTAACGCCCAATGCGGAGAACGGTTTAAAAAACACTTCCGAGGTATTGGTTTTTCAAGTTAGGACGTTATCAAAAGAACGTTTTAAAAAGAAAATCGGAAATATTTCAAAAACCACAATATCCTCAATACACGACACCTTAAATAAAATTTTGAAATATTAAATTTTTATGAACAAAACACAAAACTACATCCTCGGAAACTGGGCAGACGGCAAAGGCGAAGGCGTTCCAATTTACGATTCCGTTACCGGGGAACATTTTACAACCGTTTCTTCCGAAGGCTTCGACATCCCGGAAATATTGCAATATGGCAGGGAAAAAGGATCGGCTTTACGCAAAATGACTTTTCAGGAACGGGGAAATATGCTGAAAAAACTCGCGCTCTATTTGACCAAAAAGAAAGATGCGTTTTATGAATTGAGCTACCGAACCGGCGCCACAAAAATCGACAGTTGGATCGATATTGAAGGTGGCTTCGGAAACCTTTTTGCGAATGCTTCGCTTCGGAAATTGTTCCCAAACCAACCTTTCGACGTTGAGGGCGATCCCATCGATCTTTCAAAAGGTGGAAAATTTATGGCGCACCACATTTTGGTGCCAAAGGAAGGGGTTGCAATTCACATCAACGCGTTTAACTTTCCCGTTTGGGGAATGCTCGAAAAATGCGCCGTAAACTGGATGGCCGGAATGGCAGCCGTGGTCAAACCCGCATCGAACACAGGTTTTTTGACCGAAGCCGTGGTCCGCGAAATCATTGCTTCAAAAATTTTACCCGAAGGTTCTTTACAGCTAATCAGCGGTTCGGCCCGCAATATTTTGGACACCGTGCAATCGCAGGATGTGGTTACGTTTACCGGCTCTGCAACCACGGGCAGAATGTTGAAATCGCATCCGCAAATCATCAACGAAGCAGTGCCATTCACGATGGAAGCTGATTCGCTGAATGCTTCAATTTTAGGCGAAGATGCCACGCCCGGAACGCCGGAATTTGATTTGTTCATAAAGGAAGTCCGAAACGAAATGACCGTGAAATGCGGTCAAAAATGCACGGCAATTCGTCGCGTGATCGTGCCGGAAAACTTAATCGAAGACGTTCAAATTGCTTTGGGAAAAGCTTTGGACAAAGTAACCGTCGGCGATCCGCGATTGAAAGAAGTGCGGATGGGCGCTTTGGTGAGCAAAGATCAAGTAAACGAAGTCCGCGAAAGAATCAACGAAATGACCCGCACCGC
>JBEBRF010000067.1:0-12935 GCA_040394975.1 Aequorivita soesokkakensis | reverse complement strand
TTTTCGCTTTTCGCTTTTCGCTTTTCGCTTTTCGCTTTTCGCTTTAAAAATGGAACACTAAGTTAACGAGATAAAAACATAACCGTTTTCTTTTTCAGAAAAATTTAGAAACCAAAATTGAAAGGGCAGCAATAACGGTAGCCAAAACGACCCCGCGCGCGCGATAGAATTGATTTTTCTTTAAAAGAATAAAAAAAACGATAAGGTTTAAAATTGCGCCCAAAGCGATCAAACTTCCCAAAAAACCATTTTCCAAGGCGGCTTTGAGCGTGGATTCCAAACTAAGTTTCGAAAAAAAGAAAATGTATAGATAGGTGCCGGCCATATTTGCCGCCAGACCAATTATAAACCCAATCAATATTTCCTTAATATGTGGTTTCATTTTTTTATTGTTTTTCCCAGTCCTCCGTTATTTATAAATCCCAAGTGTTCAGTTCCTTCATGGCGTGGTGTGCGGTTAGGTCAAACTGTACCGGAACCACGGATACATAGCCGTTTTGAAGCGCCCACTCATCGGTGTCTTCGCCTTTGTCCTCATTTATGAATTCACCCGTAAGCCAGTAATAATCACGCCCAAGCGGATTTGTGCGCTTGTCAAATTTTTCTTCCCAGTGGGCGTTGGCTTGTCTGCACACTTTTATTCCTTTTATTTCGGAAGCGCCCATTCTTGGGATGTTCACATTTAAGACCACGCCTTTTGGAAGACTGTGTTTTAGCACCTGTTGGGTGATTGCTTTCACGAATTTTGTTGTGGGCTTGAAATTTGCTTCCATAGAATAATCCAAAAGCGAGAACCCAATGGAGGGTATTCCCAAGGTTCCGGCCTCTACGGCGGCGCTCATCGTGCCGCTGTAAATTACGTTTATGGATGAATTGCTCCCGTGATTAATGCCGCTCACACAAATGTCTGGCTTGCGTTTCAGAATTTCATTCACGGCAATCTTCACACAGTCCACGGGCGTGCCGCTGCAACTGAATTCTTCGTGTGGGTCGCCATTTATCACTTTTATACTATTACAGTACAGCGCGTCGTTAATGGTTATGGCATGGCCCATTCCACTTTGGGGGGAGTCTGGGGCTACCACACACACGTCGCCCAGCATATTCATTACCTGAATGAGGGTTCTGATGCCGGGAGCGTTTATACCGTCGTCATTGGTTACTAAAATGAGGGGCCTTTTTTTGGACATTTTGATGTTTATTTTTACAACGAACAAAAATACATTTATTAATTATGAATTCGGAAATCAGGCCACCGAATCAGAAAAAATCCGTTTAACAAAATATTAGTACCGAAATGCTTTCGTGGCACAGTTTTTTGTATAATTTAGGCACTTTTAAAATATTATATTATGCGTTTGATGAAGAAAAATTTTAAAGTTTTGTTTTTGGCGGTTTTTGTTGCGGTGGCATCCTGTAGCTTCACTACCAAGGAATTTAACGATCCCGATAAAGACAAGGTGCTGTTGGACCTAATTACCTATGTGCTGCAAAAAGGACATTATGACCCAAAGAATATAAATGATGAGTTCTCTGCCGAAGTCTATGATAATTTTATTAAAAGCCTAGATCCGTTAAAAAGATATTTATTGGAATCTGATATCGATGAATTCGCCAAATACCGTACAGACATTGACGACCAGATCAAAAATAAGGACCTTACCTTCTTCAATATGGTTTACGCGCGTTTTCAGGAACGAATGGCGGACGTAAAAAAAATCTATCCACAAGTGCTGGAAAAACCGTTCGATTTTACCCAAAAGGAAACAATAAATGTTGATTATGATAAATTGGCCTATGCCAAGACCAAAAAGGAACTAAAGGCACGCTGGGAGACCCAATTAAAATTCTCCACACTTTCTGGCTATTACGATTTAGTTCAGCAACAAAAGAAAGCCGAAAATGACACTACCACTACTTCAGAAAACGAAGAAATACATTCCGAGGCCGCTAATGCCGTTCTGAACAAAGATCAAGATAAAACAACAGAGCCGTTTGAGCCAAAAACATTGGCGGAAATGGAACAAAAGGCGCGCGAAACCACAAAGACATCCTTGGATGAATATTTTGATTTTGCACAGGATTTGGAAAGAAAGGATTATTTCTCCATTTATTTAAACACCATTGTGGAACAATATGACCCCCACAGCAACTATTTTGCGCCGCCCGATAAGGACAGGTTCGATTTGCAAATGTCCGGAAAGCTTGAAGGAATAGGAGCGAGGCTTCAAAAGAAGAATGATTACATCACCGTAATAGAAATTATAAGTGGTGGCCCCGCCTGGCGAAGCGAAAAAATTGAAGTGGGCGATGCCATTCTAAAGGTGAAACAGGAAAATGAAAAAGATCCCGTGAGCATTGTGGGCATGCGTATTGACGATGCCGTAAAATTGATAAAGGGCCCTAAGGGCACCAAAGTTACCCTTACAATCAAGAACGTTGATGGCACTATTTCCGACAAAATATTAACCCGCGATGTGGTGGAACTGGAAGAAACCTATGCCAAGTCATCCTTCATTGAAACAGATACCCGCAAATTTGGCCTCATAAATCTGCCGCAGTTCTATTTTGATATGGAAAATTATAAAGAAAGAAATGCCGCCAACGATGTTAAAAAGGAAATCATCCGCCTGAAAGAGCTCGGGATGGAAGGACTGGTCCTGGACCTTCGCGACAACGGCGGTGGATCGCTGAGAACTGCGGTGGACATAGCCGGATTTTTTATCAAAAAAGGGCCGGTAGTCCAAGTTGCTTCCACAGGAAACAAAGAA
This sequence comes from Aequorivita soesokkakensis, assembly GCA_040394975.1. Lineage (GTDB taxonomy): Bacteria > Bacteroidota > Bacteroidia > Flavobacteriales > Flavobacteriaceae > Aequorivita > Aequorivita soesokkakensis_A. Next base: position 10,164 of record JBEBRF010000067.1, on the reverse strand, counting down.
GTGCTTGAGGACAAAGACAGCGAAGTGGTCTGGGATGGTCCATTAGTGATTTTGGTCAACGAACTTTCAGCTTCGGCCTCAGAGATTTTGGCGGCCGCAATGCAGGACTACAAAAGAGCCATCATCATTGGAAGCAAGCAAACCTACGGAAAGGGCACCGTGCAAAATGTAATAGACCTAAACCAATGGCTCCGCAAGAACGATATGGGAGATCTGGGAGCATTGAAAATTACTTCACAGAAATTCTATCGCGTCAACGGCGGATCAACTCAATTGGAAGGGGTGAAAAGCGATGTGGTAATGCCCGACAGGTATAGCTATATAGATGTTGGAGAAAGGGATTATCCCAATCCACTTCCGTATGATAAAATTGATGCGGCAAAATATAACGTCTGGGATGGGTATATAGATTATGAAGAAACCATCAAGAAAAGTCAGGAAAGGATGGCAAAGAATACCCATTTACAATTAATTGACGAAAACGCAAAATGGATCAAGGACAGGCGTGACGAGAAGGTGGTAAACCTAAATTTTGATGCTTACAGCGCCGAAATAGAAGCTCGCAAAAAAGAAACAAAACGCTTTGAAGCCATTGACGAATATGACAATAAACTGACCTTTAAATCCCTGCCCTATGAAATTGCCCTGATGAAACAGGACACCACTTTATCTGAAAAACGAAAAAGATGGCACAAAAACCTAAGTAAGGATCTATATATTGAAGAGGCAGTCCACGTTTTGGAAGATTTAAAACTCAACAACATAAAAGCTGACAAAGTAGCCGATATTAAAAATTAATAAAACCGCGGGTCCAAACATGCAGACCCCATAATTCAAGTTAAAATTTATTAAATTTGAAGTGTGAAAAACGCCACTTCATTAACCAAAATAGCGCTCCGAAAGTTCAAAAAAAACTTTTGGGGCGTTTTTAGTTTTGGTTTTTTGGTGCTTTGCGTTTTGGTCGCGTTTTTTGCATACGCTTTGGCGCCAGATAATTCACGGAACGCAAACCAAATGCATCTTTCCATCCATTCCAAAAACCCGGGATTTTCTGTAAAAATGTTGACTATTCCTGTTGCGGTGGAAGCTCAAAATCCCATTTCTGTTTTTTTCTTCGGAAATAAAAATGCAGCTACTGAAATTCCCGTTTCAGAATATTCCTTAAAAGAAAATTCCATAGAGATTACCGAATTTACCCCGGACGGAACGGGCGGACTTCAAAAGGAATATCCGCTTTCGCTTTTTCCCGATGCTGCTTCCGTAAGCGAAATTCCCAATAAATATATTTCCGAAAAAACCTTTCTTCTCGGCACCGATAAATACGGCCGCGACCTGTTGAGCCGAATGTTGATCGGCATCCGCATTTCTTTGGCTATTGGGTTTGTGGCGGTTTTCATTTCATTGATAATTGGCGTAACAATGGGCGCAATAGCAGGCTATTTCGGCGGAAAGGTGGACGCGGCGATCATGTGGCTCATCAACGTTACGTGGTCCATCCCCACTTTGCTTTTGGTAATCGCGATTACGCTGGCGCTTGGAAAAGGCTTTTGGCAGGTTTTCATAGCCGTTGGTTTAACCATGTGGGTTGAAGTTGCGCGCGTGGTCCGCGGGCAGGTTATGGGCGTAAAACAGATGCAGTACGTTACCGCCGCCCGAGCGTTGGGCTATAACGATTTCAGAATAATCACAAAACACATTTTACCAAATAGTATGGCTCCGGTGATTATCATTTCCGCAGCCAATTTTGCCGGAGCTATATTGATAGAAAGCGGACTGTCGTTTTTGGGAATAGGGGCACAGCCGCCAATGCCCAGTTGGGGCGGAATCATTAAAGATCATTATTCCTACATAATTCTTGGTAAACCGTATCTTGCGCTTATTCCCGGTTTGGCTATTATGAGTTTGGTTACCGCTTTTATGTTAATTGGAAATGCACTGCGCGACGCGATGGATGTTCGCGGTGCTTAATTGAAAAGAAGAAATGAATCGAAAATATATTTATCCCGTAATCATTATCATTGTAACGGTCGGTTTGTATTATTATGAAGGAAATTTTGGAAATGAAAATACCGATGTTCCTGAAACTACCACAAACTCCCAAACCACAACAAATTCAATAAATATTTCTGAAGATTTTGACGAATCATTTTTGCCAACCTCAACAACGGGCACGATCGTAAAACATGAATTTTTCACCCTTTCCTATTCCGAAGAAAATGAACAGGCTGAGTGGGTTGCCTATGAATTAAAAAGAGACGATCTTTCCGAAAGTGATTTTGAAAGACCCTATTTTGAGGTGGACAAAAACGTAAAGACCAAATCGGCAGATTGGCGCAATTATAAAAATTCAGGCTACGATCGCGGCCATCTCTGCCCCGCCGGCGATAGAAGGTTTTCCTTTGAAGCTTACAACGAAACGTTTTTGACCAGCAACATCAGTCCGCAGGATCACGATTTTAATAGCGGAATTTGGAACCGATTGGAACAAAAAGTTCGCTTTTGGGCCGAAAAATATGATGGCGTTTATGTGGTTACGGGCGGAGTTTTAAAAGGAAAAATGAAAACCATAGGCGATGAAAATGTTTCGGTTCCGAATGAATTTTATAAAATAGTTTTGGATGCTTCCGATGGAAATTATAAGGCTATCGCATTTGTAATTCCGAATAAACCTTCCAGCCAATCTTTTTACGAATACGCCGTTTCCATTGATGAAATTGAGGCGAAAACAGGCATTGATTTTTTCCCGAATCTACCCGATTCCATAGAAAATTCTTTGGAAAAAATGGTCAATTTAAAAGCTTGGGGGAGGAAATAAGTTTTCAGTTGCAGTTGGCAGGGATTTCTAATTTCTAATTTCGTTTTCGTTTTCGATTTCGTTTTCGATTTTCAATTTTTATCCGTGATGATAATTCGCCCCATCCAATTTCACAAAAATAAAAAGTAAAATAGTAAAGCCCCAAAGTGCCGAACCCCCGTAACTAAAAAACGGAAGCGGAATTCCCACCGTTGGGAAAATGCCCAACACCATCCCGATATTCACGAAAAAATGCAGAAATAGAATCGCTGCAACGCTATAGCCATAAACCCTTCCAAACTGGGTTTTCTGTTTTTCGGCCTTAAAAATAATTCGTGTTATCAACGCAACAAATAGTATAATTACAAGCATACTTCCCACAAATCCCCATTCTTCGCCCACGGTGCTGAAAATATAATCGGTGTGTTGTTCGGGCACAAAATTTCCCTTTGTTTGTGTGCCCTGCGTCCAGCCTTTTCCAAACCAGCCGCCGTTGCTTATGGCAATTTCGCTTTGGTTTGTGTTGTAGCCAATTCCGCGCGCATCCACTTCCTTTCCCAATACAATGTTGAAGCGGTCGCGGTGGTGCTGTTTAAACGCATTGTTGAAAATATAGCTCACGGAAAATGCAAATGCAATGCAACCTGCGGCTATTAAAGCATATTTTAAAATATTGGGCCTTCTTCTTCGATTCCTAAAATAAATTGCGCCGGCAATAATTATAACTGCTATCGCGACCCAAATGGTCCCAAAAGCAAGAGTAGAAACAAAAAGGATGATGGCAAAAAGGGCCAGCAATAAATACACCCCATGCAGCCCTTCGCGATATAGCGGAAAAACAAAAGCGGCATACACCAAGACGCTGCCGGGGTCGGGCTGCATAATGATTAAAATTACGGGAAGCGCAAGAATGATAAAAGCCGCAATTTGGTGTTTTAGTTCCTGCATATTGGTTTGAATGTCGCTAACGTATTTTGAAAGCGCGAGGGCGGTGGCAATCTTGGCAAATTCGCTGGGCTGCAGCCGAGTACCACCAAAGTCGTACCAAGCGGTAGTGCCCGCTATGGTTGTTCCAAAAACAAAAAGCCCTAAGAGGGAAAGTAGCGAAACAATGTAAATTATACTGGCGTAGCTTTCATAAAACTTTGATTCTATGGCCAAGACGAAGATAATCAGCACCGCGCTTAGCCCAATCCAAATCATCTGTTTGCCATAAATTTGATCAAAATCAAAAAAGCCGTTCGCGGCCTCGCTCAGGGAGGCGGAATAAATATTGATCCACCCCATGGCCACCAAAACGATGTACATAAATATGATGAGCCAATCAAAACGGACGTAGGTTCTGCTTCCTGCCATTACTTGTTTATTGAAAATGGTTGGCCACTATAGGGTTTGGCATATTCTGCTTCCAGACTACCTTCCAGCACATATTTTTCCATATCGGTTCGGGTAATTTCGCCTTTGAGATATTTTTCTATCATAAGTCCGGCAATTCTTCCCGCCCATCGCGACCCCCAATATCCATTTTCAACGAAAACAGCAATGGCAATTTTTGGGTTGTCCTTTGGCGCGAAAGCCACAAAGATAGAGTGGTCTGTTAGTTGAACCCTTTTCCCATTAATTTTCGTGAAATTTTCAGCGGTTCCGGTCTTTCCGCAAATGTCAATTCCGGGAATTTGAATGGACGAAGCCGTGCCCCGTTTATAAACTTGGAACATCCCTTCAACAACGGGCTTAAAATTTTCCGGTTCCACGGTGGTGAAATGTTTTTCCTTAAATTTCTTCGGAATGGTATCGGGACCCATGATGTTTTTTATGATGTGTGGCGTATAATAATAGCCTCTATTGGCTATGGCGGCGGTAAAATTTGCCATCTGCATTGGCGTGAGAAGCACCTCGCCCTGCCCGATGGCGTTTGATATTGTTGCCAACGATGACCAATTGTGTGCGGGAAAATCGTGGATTTTGTTATAATAACTTGAGGTGGGAATGTTTCCGCGTTTGCCGCTCGGAAGATCATAGCCAAGGAAATCCCCCAATCCGAAGCTTAACAAGGCTTCGCGCCAATGATCAATTCCCTCCCTTGGATTTGGATATTTATCAATTATTTTTTTATAAACGTTACAAAAATAGGCGTTGCAGCTATTGGCGATTCCACTCACCATGGCCAATGGACTGGGATGTGTGTGGCAGCCCAAGGTCCGGTTGCCATAGCGGTAGCCCCGGTAACACGCAAAAGTATCTAACGTATCCACCACGTTTTCATGCAGGCCGATAAGTGCAGTCAGGGCTTTAAATGGGGAGCCCGGCGGATATTCGCCCATCAATACGCGATCATACAGTGGTTTTCCAATGGTGTCATACCACAGTTTTGTGAAATTCTTAGACCTGTCGCGCCCCACCAAAAGGGATGGATCATAACTCGGGGCCGTAATGAGCGCCAGAATTTCACCAGTTTGTGGCTCAATGGCCACAATACCGCCACGTTTATGGACCATCAATTCCTCCCCATATTTTTGAAGGGTAGCGTCTATCGTCAATTGAACGTCGTGGCCCCGCACCGGAAGCGTATCGAAAATCCCCTCTTTATAAGGCCCTATGTCTCTATTGAAACGGTCTTTCTGGATATATTTGACTCCTTTAATCCCGCGGAGAACTTCTTCATATTCTTTTTCAACGCCTGCCGTACCAATGAGTTCCCCCATTTGGTAGTACGGATTTTTTTCAATAGTGGCATTGTTTACTTCGGCAATATAGCCCATCACGTTTGCTGAATGGTGCACCTGATATTCACGAAGCGACCTTCTTTGAATGTAAAACCCTTCGTATTTATACATTTTTTCAGAGAGTGATGCATAGTCAGCTTTATTCAACTGTGGAAGCACCACCGAAGGCAACCGCGGGGAATAGACACGCGCCTTTCGCAAGATTTCCTTCAGTTCCTCTTTCGTTATTTTCAACAGGCCGCAAAATTCCAATGTGTCCAAGGGTTTCACGTCTTTGGGGATCACCATCACATCATAGGAAGGTTGGTTTGACACCAACAGCTTGTTGTTTCGGTCAAACATATAGCCGCGTTGCGGATAGTCATACATCACTTTTATGGCACTGTTTTGGGCAAGGGAGCCCGAGGAAGCGTCATAAATCTGCAAATAGAAAAGCCTCGCCGTAAAGACTATGCCACTGATAAGCACCAACGATATGAATACCATTTTTCTCATGCAGCCTTTTTATTGAACAGAACCATTGTGCAAATTATCAAGAGAATTGAAAATATTCCCGAAAATAATGTTGAAGAAAACAAAAGTTGAACATGGCGGATGCTAAAAATTTCCAGCGAAAACATTACAAAATGGTGCATAAAAACCAAGGAGGAAATGTACGTAATACGCTCCATGGGATCTGCCTTTTTGATCTTTACACTGTTGTATTCATAACTTACGCCGAAGGAATATTTCAAAACAAACGGCCGAACGTAGGCTATAAATGCACAAGCCGCAGCGTGCACACCTCCCGAGTCCTCAAAAATATCTATGCACAGTCCTAAAAGGAAACTCAGGAAAATAAGCAAACTTTTATTTCCGTCAAACGGATACATAATGATAAAGAAAATGTACAAATAGGGATTAATATAGCCCGCAACGTTGATGTTGTTCAGCACAAGCACTTGCAGGAAAACCAGCACTATAAACCTTACGATATTTAGAAGAATATCATTATTGTTCATCTTCCACTCCTTTTTCTAATTCTAAAATTTCCTTTGCATCATAATTTTCAATTAAGTAAACATGCTCCAGGCCTGTCATATCATTGAAAAGGTCAATGTTTACAAAATAATAATTATTGTCGCTGTCCAATTGAAAATCACGAATGGTACCTATAAGGATGCCTTCGGGAAAAATGGTGGACCGCCCTCCGGTAACAATTGTATCGCCCTTGGCCAATGGGGCCAAACGCGGAATGTCCACCAATTGTACAATATTGGGATCTTCCGTATTCCATTTTAGCGAGCCGAAATGTCCTGAATTTTTGTGCTTGGCGTTAATGCGGCTCTTGGTGTTCAAAATGGATTGAACGGTGGAATAATTTTCGGAAACATCACTAACAATGCCCACAATTCCTTTGGAGGAAATAACGCCCAAATCTATTTTGATACTGTCTTTTTTGCCTTTGTCCAAGGTAAGTTGGTTCTTCGTTTTGGAATAATTATTATTGATTACCCGCGCGGTGAAATAGGTGAATTTGGCAGGAAGAAAAGTGGTGTCCAATTTTTCAAACACGGTGGTTTCTTGAAATTGTTCCAGTTTTTTCCGAAGCATCAAATTTTCCTGAAGCAATTGTTCATTCACCCGCCCCAGGGAAAAATAGTCCGTAATGCTGTTTCGGAAGGAGTAAATTCCGCCGGTGACGTAATTGGCCGAGCTAATGAATTTGTTGTTGTGGTAATTGTGTGTTTGGATGGTCAGCCCCACTGAAATAGTAAAAAGCACGGCAAACAACAGGAAATTTCTATTCCGGATGAAGAAAAATATAATCTGCTGCATTGCTTTGTGGGGTTAGGATATTCTGCTTTAAAATGGGAGCAACGCCATAACTGGGCAACTATTCTTTTTTAAGGTTTTCAGTAAAATTAATTTAATTACGAAAAATTATTTTATGAGCACACTTTTATATTTGTTCAGGTTTTTCAAACAAATCCCGGTACCACGTACCACTGCCCGCAACGGATCTTCGGCAATGTAAACGGGAAGGTCGGTTTTTTGGGACAACCGTTTGTCCAGTCCGCGCAGCATACTTCCGCCACCGGCAAGATAGATTCCCGTATTGTAAATATCGGCAGCAAGTTCGGGCGGGGTTTGGGACAGCGTTTCCATAACAGCATCTTCTATGCGAAGGATGGATTTGTCCAGTGCTTTTGCAATTTCCCTATAAGAAGTTTGGACCTGTTTGGGTTTTCCGGTAAGCAGATCGCGCCCCTGTACGTCCATTTCATCTGGGGGCAGCTCAAGATCTTCCGTGGCGGCACCAATTTGTATTTTTATTTTTTCCGCAGTGCGTTCGCCCACATAAAGGTTGTGCTGGGTGCGCATATAATAAACAATATCGTTCGTAAAAACGTCCCCCGCAATTTTTATTGATTTGTCGCAAACAATTCCGCCAAGGGCGATTACTGCAATTTCAGTGGTTCCACCGCCTATGTCCACAACCATATTTCCTTTGGGCTGCATAATGTCAACCCCAATTCCAATTGCGGCTGCCATGGGTTCGTGGATCAAATAAACTTCCTTGCCGTTCACGCGTTCTGCACTTTCCTTTACGGCGCGCATTTCCACCTCGGTGATGCCGCTGGGAATACAAATGACCATTCGCAACGAGGGTTTTAGCCATTTCTTTTTCAATGCCGGAATGTCGTTGATAAACATATTTATCATCTTTTCGCTGGCGTCAAAATCTGCAATTACGCCGTCCTTCAGGGGGCGGATTGTTTTAATGTTTTCGTGGGTTTTTCCCTGCATCATCGCAGCTTCGCGGCCTACGGCGATTATTTTCCCGGAAGTTCGGTCGCGTGCAACGATTGAGGGCGCGTCCACTACTACTTTATCGTTGTGGATTATCAGGGTGTTTGCGGTACCAAGATCAATGGCTATTTCTTCTGTCAGGAAATCAAAAAATCCCATAGTTTAAAGTGGTGGTATTGAAAGTTAAGGTGTTAAGTTTGGGTTGAAACAAATGTAATAAAATTTAATGCTTAAAATGGCGTGTTCCGGTAAATACCATTGCCATTCCATTTTTGTTGCAATAATCTATGCTCAATTGGTCCTTTATGGAACCGCCGGGCTGGATTACTGCCGTAATTCCCGCGTTGTCCGCAATTTCCACACAATCGGGAAATGGGAAAAAAGCATCGCTCGCCATCACGGCTCCTTCAAGGTTAAAATTAAAGGCTTGTGCTTTTTCAATTGCTTGCCGTAACGCGTCAACGCGGCTGGTTTGGCCGGTTCCGCTGGCGCAAAGTTGTTTTCCCTTTGCCAAAACAATGGTGTTTGATTTTGTGTGTTTGCAAATTTTTGATGCAAATAACAGGTCTTCTAACTCTTGCAAATTGGGTTTATTGTTGGTGGCGTGCGTTAAAATTTCGGCTCTGTCCGTAATAGTGTCTTTATCCTGTATTAAAACTCCGTTCAAGCAAGTGCGCACTGTTGTTGACGGCAATTCAGTTTCTTTTTGGATCAATAGAATTCGGTTCTTTTTTTCTTCTAAAATTTCCTGCGCTTTTTCTGAAAAGGACGGTGCAATTACAACTTCGCAGAAAAGACTATTAATTTCGTTTGCAGCTGCTTCGTCAATTTCAACATTGCTGATTAAAATTCCCCCGAAAGCGGAAACCGGATCTCCGGCAAGTGCCGCCAAATATGCTTCTTGAATTGTTTGCCGTTGTGCAATTCCGCAGGCGTTGTTGTGTTTTAAAATTGCAAAGGTTGGTGCTTCGCCTTTAAATTCATTCATCAAATTCACAGCTGCGTCAACGTCCAAAAGATTGTTGTAGCTCAATTCCTTTCCGTGTAGTTTGGTGAACATTTCTTCAAAATTCCCAAAGAAATATCCTTTTTGGTGCGGATTTTCGCCATAGCGAAGTTCCTGGCCGTTGCTTTCGCTTATTTTGAAAACCGGCAATTTTTCCTCGGAATTGAAATAGTTGAAAATAGCAGTGTCATAATTTGAGGAAACGTTGAAGGATTTTGCGGCGAAACGCTTTCGGTTCTTCAACGAAATTTCGCCGTTGTTCGTAGAAATCAATTCCAAAAACTCAGCGTAATCATCAACCGAAGAAACGCAAATGGTATCCTTAAAATTTTTCGCGGCGGCACGAATCAATGAAATGCCGCCGATGTCTATTTTTTCAATAATATCTTCAGCTGAAGCGCCCGAAGAGACGGTTTTTTCAAAAGGGTACAAATCCACAATCACGGCATCGATTTGCGGAATGTTGTACTGCGCCATTTCGGCAACATCGCCCTCGTGTTCCTGCCTGTTCAAAATTCCGCCAAAAACTTTTGGGTGAAGGGTTTTCACGCGACCGCCCAAAATGGAGGGGTAATCGGTTATGCTTTCTACTGCAATTACTTCAATTCCAAGGTCATTTATGAATTTTTCGGTACCGCCCGTAGAATATATTTTTACGTTCTGTTCGTGTAGTTTTCTTACTATGGGCTCGAGGCCTTCTTTGCTAAAAACGGAAATTAATGCGGAAGTGATTTTTTTGGAATTGTTCATTATCGAAAATTAAGGTGCAAAAGTACATAATTGAATAGTAAATTTGTAACATAACTTTAGAGAAAACGTCATACTTTTCAAGTTTCAAGTTTCAA
>JBEBRF010000066.1:0-12960 GCA_040394975.1 Aequorivita soesokkakensis | reverse complement strand
CTTTTGTGGCGGAATAAATTCCGCGGTACGGAAGCCCCATATAGCCCGCAATGGAAGTAATGTTCAGAATATGCCCAAACCCTTGTTTTCGCATTTGTGGCAGAACGGCTTTAATTACGTTTATGGGACCGTGAAAATTGGTTTGGAACGCTTTTTTGATTTCGCTTTCGGGAGTTTCCTCAATTGGGCCGGTAATACCCACGCCAGCGTTGTTTATTACAACGTCAATTTTTTTTGATTTACTGATTATTTCAGTAATGGCGGCTTCAATGGACTCGGTTTCATTTACGTCCATTTTTAAAAGTGGAAACTTGGAGCTTGTGATGCGTTCCGGATTTCGGCTTGTTCCAAAAACTTGATAGCCTTTTTCGGAAAGATATTCGCCAATGGCCTTTCCAATTCCCGAGGAACCGCCTGTAATGAGTACTGTTTTTGGCATAAAAAATTGCTGAAAGGCAAAGGACGAGAAAAAAGAAAAGAGAAAAAAGAAAAGAGATGGATTTTTGGCGTTTCGCCCAATTGCCATTCCAATGGTTCTCGGTGGCTGAGCGGAGCCGAAGCCACGAAAGTTTAGCGCACAAAAAATGGCAAGCTACCTACATCACACCGCTACGACCATTTACCTTTGCTGCGTTCCCGCCCTGGAGGATTCAACAGGAGCTGGTTGTGTAGGACTTGCCGGCGCAAAGATAAGGCTTTTTGAAGCATTTGCAAGTATTTTCACATTTCAATTATAATAAATACCTTGCGGGAAATTTACCATAAGCTATGAAAATCTATAACCTTTTCGCTCCTACCCTTTTAGTGCTTTTGCTGGCGGGCTGCGGAAATAATTCCGAAGAAAAAAAGAATAATTTTTCGCTGGAAATACAGAAGCCGAAGAAAACCTACACCCCCGATGATGCGCTGACGGTTACTTTAATCAACAAAAAAAATATTGATACCGATTCCGTTGTTTATTTTTTGAACAAAGATAGGATCGAAATTTCCGGCAATACTATTTCCCTTTCGGGGAAAAAACTTGGCGAAAAAACCTTATTCGCCAAAATATACAGTGAGGGCGAAGAATTTGAAGCATCCCAAAACATTACGATTCTTTCGTCCATAAAACCGAAACTTTACACCTATAAAATTCTTGAAACCTACCCGCACGATATAAATTCATATACGCAGGGATTGGAGTTTCAGAATGACACTTTATATGAAAGTACCGGCCAATACAAGGAATCTTCGCTTCGAAAGACCAATTATAAAACCGGGGAAGTTTACAAAATGGTGAAACTTGCCGATCAATATTTCGGGGAAGGGCTTACCATTCTCAACAACAAAATTTACCAGCTCACTTGGCGCGAGAACACGGGGTTTATTTATAACCTAAAAACAATGGAACAAACTGGCACTTTCGTGTATGGCAACAGTCGTGAAGGCTGGGGATTGTGTAACGATACCGAAAAAATTTACAAAAGCGACGGCACCGATAGAATTTGGACTCTTAATGCAAACACGCTTGCTGAAAAAGATTATATAGAAATATTTACGAATACCAGCAAAATTAGCAGTGTAAACGAACTTGAATGGGTTGACGGAAAAATATATGCCAACGTTTACCAACAAGGTTCCATCGCCATTATTGATCCTTCAAATGGCGCCGTGGAAGGCGTTATTGACCTAACAGATTTAAAGGATAAAGTTACCCAGCATCCCGGACTGGACGTTCTGAACGGGATAGCCTACAATGGGGAGCCAAACATTCTTTACATAACCGGAAAGAACTGGGACAAGCTCTTTAAGATTGAAATTGTTCAGAAATAAAAAATAAAATCCACAATATAACTTTCCTTTAAACTTTGGACCCTTTACAATAATAAGCTTCCCGAAATGTTATATTTTTACGAAAATTTTACTTGAATGAGGTATTTATACGGATTGGGCATTTTGTGTTGCCTTGTAGTGTGGAGTTCCTGCCGCAACGATTTTGAAACAGTTGCCAGCACCGGAAATTTGGAGTTTTCAAAAGACACGGTCTATCTGGATACCGTTTTTTCAAACATTGGTTCCAGCACCTATAATTTAAAAGTTTACAACCGGAGCAATGAGGATATCAATATTCCTGTGGTTCGGCTGGCCGAAGGAGAAGCTTCCAATTATCGATTGAATGTAGATGGCATGCCCGGAAAAGTATTCGAAAACGTTCAAATTCTTGCCAAGGACAGTATTTTCGTTTTTATTGAAACCACTTTTGACGTAAATAACCTTCCCACAAATCCCAAAGAATTTCTTTATATCGATCAACTTCTTTTTGACACCGGCGGCAACCAACAGAAAGTTGAATTGGTAACACTGGTGAAGGACGCGGTTTTTCTTTTCCCAGAAAAATATGAAGATGGAACCTTTGAAACCCTCACGTTGGGAACCGGTGACGATGCGGTACAGGTGAAAGGATTTTTTCTGGACGACACCGAACTGACTTTTACAAACGAAAAACCATACGTGATTTATGGCTATGCAGCCGTTCCGGGGAACAAAACACTTTCAGTGGAAGCCGGAGCCCGGGTCCATTTCCACAACGGCGCCGGAATCATTGTTGCCAACGGAGGTTCCATTCAGTCCATTGGCACGCCAAGTTCAGACCCAGAGGTAATGGAAAACGAAATAATTTTTGAAGGCGATAGACTGGAACCAGGTTTTGCAAATGTTCCCGGACAGTGGCTCACAATATGGCTTACACAGGGAAGCGTGAACAACATTTTTCAGCACACCACAATAAAAAACAGTACGGTGGGAATTTTGGCGGATAATAGTCCCTTGCTCCTCTCCAATGTTCAGATTTACAACAGTACAAATGTTGGTTTAATGGCAAGAAACAGTTTGATCGAGGGAGAAAATATAGTCATCAATAACTCCGGCCAATCTTCTTTGGCCATACAGTTGGGCGGTAGTTATGAATTTAGGCACTGTACTTTTGCCAATTACTGGACCGGAAGTTTCCGCTCCTTTCCTACTGTTTCCATTGATAATACTTTTGAAACTGAAACTGATATATTTGTTGCAGACCTTATAAAAGCAGATTTTATAAACTGTATAATCTTCGGAAACGAACGCCGTGAATTTTCAGTGTTTAAAAATGACCAAGCCGCTTTCAACTTCAATTTTACAAACTGTCTGTTGCGCTTTGAGGATCCGACCGGTGAATTTAGCGACAATCCTTTATATGATTTTACTAACCCAAGTTTATATCCAGCTACAAAATTTAATTTGGACCCGTTTTTTCAGAATACAGAAACGAACAATTTCAATATTGAAAACGTGAATTCCGGTGCCGATGGAATCGGAAAAGCAAGAGTTTTGCCTTTGGAAGATTTAAACGGAAGGCAGCGCAGCCAAAACAATCCAGATGCTGGGGCTTATGAAAGCATTGAGTTTCCCTAAAAATAGAAAAATAGGGTTGACGGCCAAAAATTGCTTGTTTTCAATAGTCAGTTTTTCCTTCTTTTGTCTCCCATTTTTTGAAAACATCGAGGCCCTCCGCGCGCGCTAAATTGATGAATTTGATATTTCTATCTTCAATATTCTTATCGATTTCATCATAAATAAAATGGTCGTCGAAACCAATTTCAGCGGCATCTACCTTGGTACATGCGTAAAAAACTGCCTTTGGCCGGGCCCAATAAATAGCGCCCAAACACATTGGGCAAGGCTCGCAGGAAGTGTAAATTATGCAGTCATTTAATTGAAACGAACCAAGTTTTTCACAGGCCTTCCGAATGGCGACAACCTCGGCATGGGCAGTGGGGTCGTTGCTTGATGTCACTTGGTTGAAAGCTTCGGCTATGATTTCGTCATTTTTTACAATCACTGCACCGAAAGGTCCGCCGGCGTTTGAATTCATTCCTTTTTCCGAAAGTTCAATAGCGCGGTTTATAAAAAGTCTGTCTGTTTCGGTAATCATTTTCAATATTTTTTTTTGGAATTTAATTTAAAAAACCCCTTACAATAGCAGCGATTTCCTCCATAGAAGCAGTTTCAATGGGGTGTTTTAGCTTTGGTATTGCCTGAAATCGGCCGTTTTTCAGCAAACTGGAAACATTCTTTGATTCATTCTCTGTGGCCATTACGTCCAGCTCGCCAAGACAAATAAGGGTTTTATTGTTTATTTTCTGAAAATCTTCTTCTTTCAAAGTTGGGTTATCTCCCAAATTTTGCATCATTCTCGCGGTTTTGAGAACCGTATTTTCCCAATTTTCCGCACCGTGCAATTGTTTCAATCGTTCAGCAAATGCGGGGACTTTTATTTCAATTTTTTCCGGGACGAGCATTTTTGTTTCCTTTTCGGCAAAAGCGGGCGTCCATTCAAATTTTGTTCCAAGGGTCACAATTCGAGCCACCAAATCCGGATTCCGAAATGCTACATTCAAAGCCACATAACCGCCCATACTATATCCGAAAATATCAACTTGGGGCAGGGAATTTTCACGCAAAAAATCAATTACATTTTTGGTGAAAAGTTCAATTGAAAAATCAGTTTCACTTTTTGAATTTCCGTGGCCCTCAAAATCCATTGTAAAAACTTTCCTTTCCGAAGCGAGATTTTTTTGCAGCGGAATCAATTGTACCTTGCTTCCCAAAGCGCCGTGAAGTAACAATACCGGATTTTTCATCACAAAAGAATTAAAAGGAATTTAGGTTGAAAAAAGAAGCAACACTTCCCCGTCCTCATATTGGTATGTTCCAATTTCAGAGAGCCCCAATTTCTTTAAAAGTTTTATGGAAGAACTGTTTTCAGGTAGCGTAATGCCAACAATAGTTTGAAGTTTCAGCTTTTCCGAAGCATACTCCATCACGGCTTGCGCAGATTCATAAGCATATCCTTTATTTGCAAATTCGGGCAAAAATGCAAAGCCCACATCGGGGTGCTCGAGATTTTCCCGCTTGTAAAGGCCGGACGAACCGATGGGCTCACCGGTTTCTTTCAACAAAACTAAAAACGGCCCGAAACCGTTTTTCTCATAACTGCTCAAATAATTCTTCTGTATATAGACTTCGGCATCTTCAGTAGAATTGATATTTCTATCCCCGATGTTTTTGAGCCAGCCCTCGCTGTTCATCAATTTAAAAATAAAGGGAGCATCGCCAAGCGTGTACTCCCTTAAAATTAATCGTTCGGTTTCAATCATTTTCAATTTTTGAATAAAGGAAGGCCGGACATCATTTCATTCACCGTTTCGGCAACGCTTTCCAGTTTTGCCTCGTCCTGAAAATTCATAATTACGTCATCTATCAATTCCACGATTTTTTCCATATCCTTTTCCACCAAACCGCGGGTAGTTACCGCGGCGGTCCCAATACGGATTCCGCTTGTCACGAATGGCGATTTATCATCAAACGGGACCATATTTTTGTTCACCGTAATATCAGCTTTGCCCAATGCTTCCTCTGCTTCTTTCCCCGAAATGTTTTTATTGCGAAGATCGATGAGCATCATGTGGTTATCTGTTCCGCCGGAAATAATATTGTATCCTTTTTCAACAAATTTTCGGGCCATTACTTCGGCATTTTTCTTCACTTGCACCATATAATGAAGAAATTCATCAGTCAAGGCCTCGCCAAATGCAATTGCTTTTGCGGCAATGATATGTTCCAACGGTCCGCCCTGGTTTCCGGGGAAAATGGCGCTGTCCAAAAGACTGCTCATTTTTTTTAGGTTCCCATTTTTCAATTTATGGCCGAAGGGATTGTCAAAATCCTTTCCCATCAAAATCAATCCGCCCCGTGGGCCGCGCAAGGTTTTGTGGGTGGTTGTGGTAACAATGTGGCAATGCGGAAGAGGATCGCCCATGATTCCCTTGGCTATCAATCCCGCGGGGTGGGCAATGTCTGCAAAAAGGAGTGCGCCAACTTTGTCAGCAATCTCTCGAAAACGTTTGTAATCTATTTCTCTTGAATAGGCGGAGGCTCCGGCAATGATCATTTTTGGTTTTTCGTTGGTGGCGATTTCTTCCACTTTGTCGTAATCAATTCTTCCGGTTTCTTTATCAACTCCATAAAATACGGGATTGTAAAGTCGTCCAGAAAAGTTAACCGGCGAGCCGTGCGTTAAATGCCCGCCGTGGGAAAGATCGAATCCTAAATATTTATCGCCCGGTTTCAGGCAAGCCGCAAAAACAGCGGTATTTGCCTGCGACCCACTGTGCGGTTGTACGTTTGCATATTCTGCCCCAAACAAAGCTTTTGCGCGGTCAATGGCTATTTGCTCTACTTCGTCCACCACTTCGCAACCGCCGTAATAGCGTTTTCCGGGATAGCCTTCGGCATATTTATTGGTTAAAACGGAACCTGCGGCTTCCATCACTTGGTCGCTTACAAAATTCTCGGAAGCGATAAGTTCAAGTCCGTTGATTTGTCTTTGTTTTTCGGCTTCAATAAGTTCAAAAATCTGTTCGTCGCGTTGCATAGAAAAAAGTTTATGGTTTAGGGTTTATAGTTAAAAAAAAATGGAGCTAATTGGACTTTAAACCACAAACCCCAAACTACAAACCTTCTCGAAAGTTAATTAAATCCAAAAATACTAATTACATTCGGTAACTATCGCGAAATATATATATTTGATGAAGAATTTTACTAACAAAATATAGGTTGTAACAATTATTACTGCTGAATTAATTCTTTGATTTATAGCTGATTGAATTATTTTACTTAGTTTTATTTACAACTTCCAAAAAGAATTTTAACAATGCCTATAACCGCAAACGACCCCAAACGCAAAACCTGGCTCCACACTGCGCCAGATACTGACTTCCCCATACAGAATATCCCTTTCGGCGTATTCCTGACCCGTGATGATATCATAACGATCGGCACCCGCATTGGTGATTATGCCATAGACCTTGGCGCGCTGCACCAATTGGGCTATTTCAAGGGAATTGACCTTACCGATGACATTTTTCTGCAGGACACTTTAAATGATTTCATTAGCGACGGCAGAAAAACTTGGCGTTTGGTTCGAAACCGTATCGCGGACATCTTTGATGTGGATAACCCAGAACTGCGCGATAACAAAGATCATAGGCAGTATATTTTATTCACCCTGGATGAAGTGGAAATGCAGCTTCCCGTGCAAGTGGGCGATTATACCGATTTTTATTCCAGCAAGGAACATGCAACCAATGTAGGAACCATGTTCCGCGGAAAAGAGAACGCCTTGATGCCAAACTGGCTGCATATTCCCGTGGGTTATCACGGAAGAAGTTCCTCCATAATCCCCAGCGGCATCAACGTTAGGAGACCGTGGGGCCAGACTATGCCAGACGGTGCCACCGAACCTGTTTTTGGCCCATCAAAATTGGTGGATTTTGAACTTGAAATGGCATTCATAACAACGGATGCCAACGTTTTGGGCGACCCCATTCCCGTAAATGAAGCGGAAGAATATATTTTCGGATTGGTACTTTTCAATGATTGGAGCGCGCGCGATATCCAAAAGTGGGAATACGTGCCGCTCGGGCCGTTTCTGGCGAAGAATTTCGCGTCGTCCATTTCACCTTGGATTGTAACTTTGGATGCGCTACAACCTTTCAAAGTAGAAGGTCCAAAACCTGAAATGGAGCAACTGCCCTACCTTCAATATAAAGGAAAAAAGAGCTATGACATAAATTTGGAAGTATATATCGCTCCCGAAAATGGGAGGGAATCAAAGGTTTCCACTTCAAACTTTAAATATATGTACTGGAATATGGCCCAACAATTGGCCCACCACACCGTTAATGGCTGTAATGTGAACAGTGGCGACATGATGGGAAGCGGCACTATTTCAGGTCCCACGCCAGATTCTTATGGTTCTATGCTGGAACTTACCTGGCGCGGCGAAAAACCCTTAAAACTCTCCGATGGTTCAGAACGAAAATTTATAAATGACAACGACACCGTTATTTTGAAAGGTTTCTGCAAAAACGAAAAAGTGAGGATAGGTTTCGGGGAATGCCGCACAAAACTTTTACCCGCCAATAAAAGTTAATATTGGCACTACTATTGTATTTTAGCCTTCATAACCAAATCCATTTCGGTATGAAGGCTTTTTACATGCTACTGTTTACTGCACTTTTCAGCATTTCTTGCAACAGCGTGAAACGAACACAAAAATTCGTTGCACAAGGAAATTATGACGAAGCCATTGAACTGGCCACAAAAAAACTTCAAAAAGACAAAGGCGCGAAGGAATATGACGCCCACATCCCGCTTTTGGAAGAAGCCTATTTAAAAGCGAAGGATGCAGACACACGCCAAATTGCTTTTCTGAAAAAAGAAAACAATCCATCCGCCGCAAAGGAAATTTATTACACTTTTTTGGATCTGGAAGCACGCCAAAATTTAATTCGTCCATTACTCCCGCTTTACAGCAACGAAATGGGAAGAAATGCAAATTTCGTTTTTTCCGATTATTCCAATGATTTATTGGCTGCAAAGGGTGCTTATATAAATTCACTTTATCAGGAAGCCATCGTTTATATGCAGCGCGACACTAAAATAGATTATCGCAGCGCTTTCCATGTTTTGTGTGAATTGGACGAAGTGCAACCAAATTATCGCGATGTGGATCAACTTCGGGAAGAAGCAAGGTTCCGCGGTACAGATTTTGTTTTTGTTGGTTTGAACAATCATACCCGACAGTTCATTCCTTTTAGGCTGGAGCAGGATTTGCTGAATTTCAATACCTATGGGCTGAATGATTTCTGGACGGAATATCACGGCCAACGCGAAAATGGAATTGATTACAATTTGGGAATTGACCTCAATTTTCAAACCATCCAAATTTCCCCGGAACGTATTTCAGATAAACAATACAGCCGCAAACAGCGAATCAGCGATGGCTACGATTACAGACGCGACCGAGCCGGAAACATTGTGCGCGACAGTCTGGGCAATCCAATCAAAATTGAAAAATTTAAAGAGGTTTCGGCTACGATTACAATAACAACCCAGCAAAAAAGTGCTTTTGTTGGCGGGACGGTTATTTATAAAAATCTAAATCGCAAGCAACAAATAAACAGTTTTCCCTTAGCTACCGAATTTATTTTTGAAAATGTGTTTGCAACCTATCGTGGCGATGAGCGGGCTTTAACGGGTGAGGACAGAATTTTGATAAGCAATGGTTTCATTCCTTTTCCAAACAACGAACAAATGGTTTTTGATGCTGGGCGCGATGTTAAGGAACGTTTTAAGGAAATTCTGAGGGATAATTCATTTTAAATTATAAATTTTTCTTTTTAGGATTTTGTCGAACATCAAAAAGGGTTAGAATGATAATTTTTTCTTCTTTAATTCTATAAAATATTCTGGTTTGCTTACTAAATTGAAATCCATAAATATTTTTATTTGTGACTTCCAAACTTCCTAATTGTGGATAGTTTTTCAAAATTTCTAAAAAGTCCAATAATTTACTTGAAAATGCTTGCGCAGTTCTTTCACCAAATTTTTCAGTAATGTATTCTTTTATTGATTTATAATTTATAGCCGCTCGTTTTGTAAATAAAATTTCCATTTTATTTATTTGAAGACATCCTTATAGGGAATAAGATTTTCAAAATTTTCAGATTCTTCATAAGAAAGAAGAACTTGTTCTTTTTCGGCGAGAGTTAACTTTTCCCAAAGATTTGAAGTTTTACCTATTTCACGGCTTTTCAAAAAATCATAAAGGGATTGAAGCAATCTTTCATCCTCAATATTTCCCATCATTTCCAGTAAATCGGATTTTAACTCTAAGGCTCCCATAAAAATTCTTTTTAGCTAATTTAAAGAATTTTGTTAAACAAACCGCTCCAAATGCGAAGCCTCAATGGAATGGTGTGAATCGTGGTGGACAACTATTCCATTCTTAATGACAATCATTTGCGGACTTTCGTGATGCACTTTGAAACGTGAAGCAATTTCATTTGAAATGCTCCTATTTTCCAACAGATCCAGATAATAAAGTTTCAACTGTTCGTCCGTTAATTTGTAATTTCTTTCCAGCATTTTCATCACTCCCCTACTAATTCCGCAACGCGTGGAATGTTTGAAAATAGCAACGGGCTTGGTTTTGGATTCTTCCACAATTTCATCCAATTGTTCCATAGTGTTTAAAATATGCCACGGCACTTCCACAATTTCTTCCTTTGCGATATCTGCCGAAGTCTTGAATATATCAAATAATCCCATAATTCTGTTTTTTACAAAGCTACATTAATTCGCTCGGAAGGTCTAAAAGAAAAGATAAATATGGCTGTTAAAGCAGTCATAATGTCTGTTAAATCAAGACATTTCGAAGACATTTTGTCCTAAATTTAATGTGGCTTCAAATTTGAAATTGAAATCAAAATCGAATCGAACCTGAAACCAGAAACTTGAAACTTGAAACATTTATTATGAACTTCAACAACTTTACAATAAAAAGCCAAGAGGCCATACAGCAGGCGCAACAAATGGCGCAGGGTTATGGCCATCAACAAATAGAAAATGAACACATTCTCAAAGCAATTTTTGAGGTGGATGAAAACGTAGCCCCTTTCATCCTAAAAAAACTCAACGTAAATCTCCCGGTGCTAAAACAAATTCTCGATAAACAATTGGAAAGCTTTCCAAAAGTTTCCGGGGGCGAAATTATGCTTTCGCGCGAAGCGAATAAAACCGTAATTGAAGCGACTAACATTGCCAAAAAAATGGGCGATGAATTTGTTTCCATTGAACATTTGCTATTGGCCATTTTGAATTCGAAAAGCAGTATCGCGCAGAGTTTAAAAGATCAGGGCGTTACCGAAAAAGCAATGAAAGCCGCCATCCAAGAATTGCGCGGGGGCGAAAATGTTACTTCCCAAAGCGCCGAGGAAACCTATAATTCCCTAAACAAATATGCCAAAAACCTCAACCAACTTGCAAAAGATGGCAAGCTGGACCCCGTGATTGGCCGCGATGAGGAAATTAGAAGAATCCTGCAAATACTTTCCCGAAGAACCAAAAACAACCCAATGCTCGTCGGTGAACCGGGTACGGGCAAAACCGCGATAGCCGAAGGTCTTGCCCACAGAGTGGTTGACGGCGACGTGCCCGAAAATTTACGGACGAAAGAAATTTATTCCTTGGATATGGGCGCGCTGATTGCCGGCGCAAAATATAAAGGCGAATTTGAAGAGCGACTGAAAGCCGTGATAAAGGAAGTAACTTCCAGCGAAGGCGATATAGTTCTTTTTATTGATGAAATCCATACGCTGGTTGGTGCCGGCGGTGGACAGGGCGCAATGGACGCAGCCAATATTCTGAAACCCGCACTTGCCCGCGGCGAACTTCGTGCGATTGGCGCGACCACTCTGGATGAATACCAAAAATATTTCGAAAAGGATAAAGCGCTGGAGCGCCGTTTCCAAAAGGTAATGGTGGATGAACCCGATACTGAAAGTGCCATTTCAATACTTCGCGGAATTAAGGAAAAATATGAAACCCATCACAAAGTTCGAATTAAAGACGAAGCGATAATTGCGGCGGTGGAACTTTCCGAAAGGTACATTACCAACCGTTTTCTTCCCGATAAGGCAATTGATTTGATGGATGAGGCCGCTTCAAAACTTAGGATGGAAATAAATTCCAAACCAGAGGAATTGGATGTTTTGGACAGAAAAATAATGCAGCTTGAAATTGAAATCGAGGCCATAAAACGGGAAAAGGACGAAACAAAACTGAAATCCCTTCACCTCGATCTTGCCAATCTGAAAGAAGAGCGCAACGAGTTGAACGCAAAATGGCAAAGCGAAAAAGAGGTAGTGGACAACATTCAAAACCTAAAGACCCAAATTGAAAATTATAAAATTGAAGCCGAACGGGCCGAGCGTGATGGCGATTTTGGAAAGGTGGCTGAACTTCGCTACGGAAAAATCAAAGATGCGCAAGCCGCTTTGAGCAAACTGGAAACCCAACTTGCCGAAAACGATGAAAGCACTTCCATGATTAAAGAAGAAGTTACGCGAGAGGATATTGCCGAAGTGGTCGCGAAATGGACCGGAATTCCCGTTACCAAAATGCTGCAGAGCGACCGCGAAAAATTGTTGACTTTGGAAGACCACCTGCACAAACGGGTGGTTGGGCAATATGAAGCAATTCAAGCTGTGAGCGATGCCATCCGTCGTAGCCGTGCTGGTTTGCAGGATGAAAAGAAACCCATTGGGAGTTTCCTTTTCCTCGGAACAACCGGCGTTGGTAAAACCGAGCTTGCAAAAGCGTTGGCTGAATATTTGTTCGACGATGAAAACGCAATGACGCGGATTGATATGAGCGAGTACCAAGAACGCCACAGCGTGAGCCGATTGGTGGGCGCGCCTCCGGGATATGTGGGTTATGAGGAAGGCGGGCAATTGACCGAAGCCGTGCGCCGCAAACCGTACAGCGTGGTTTTGCTTGACGAAATTGAAAAAGCGCATCCGGACACATTCAATATTTTACTCCAAGTTTTGGATGAAGGGCGATTGACCGACAACAAAGGACGCTTGGCAGATTTCAAAAACACGATTATTATTATGACCAGCAATATGGGCAGCGATATTATCCAACAGCGTTTTGAGACCGTAAAAGATCCCGAAACCGCGATGGAAGGATCCAAAGTGGAAGTGCTCGCACTCCTAAAACAAACCGTACGCCCAGAATTTTTGAACCGTATTGACGACATTATTATGTTTACGCCACTTTCCAAACAGGACATCCATAAAATTGTGGAACTGCAACTGAAAGGAGTTTCCAAAATGTTGCTGAAACAGAACATTGTTTTGGACGCTACCCCTGAGGCAATTGCATATCTTTCACAAAAAGGATTTGATCCGCAATTTGGCGCAAGGCCCGTAAAAAGGGTAATCCAGCGGGAAGTATTGAATGAGCTTTCCAAAGAGATACTTGCCGGAAAAATAACGACCGATAGCATTATTCTTTTGGATAGTTTTGATGATG
>JBEBRF010000065.1:0-13062 GCA_040394975.1 Aequorivita soesokkakensis | reverse complement strand
AGCCTATAGCTTATTTAAATATCCAAATCAAATTCCTGCCTTAATTTTTCAATGAGAGGATTCATTTCCTTCAATTTTTCAAATTTTTCACGGGCGGAATAGATGTATTTTTTTTCAGCGGTTTCGTTTACCGTTATGTCAATATCTATATCGTAATTCTGCAGTTTATCCCGCAAAAAACCGAGCAGTTCAAACTTTGCGCGTTCCACTTCGGTTTTTATGGTTTGGTTTGGAAATTCAAGATGGATTATGGCCCCGTCCAATTTTGGAGCGCCCATCGTTAAATGTGAAAGCAGGTTGAATTTTCCGTCGCTCTCAATGTTTATTGTGTATTCCGTCCACGCATTTTGCAGTTCTTCTTCTGAAAAATCATTTACAGGAAGGTTTTCTGCATCGGGTTGGTTTGCAACCATTTCCTGTTTTATTTCCTGCTTTTTCTGAATGCTTTTCAGCGAAAGGGCGGAAACTTTTTTGGCATTGCGCTCTGCGAGAATTTGGGGGCGTTCGATTACTTTTTGGGGTTCTCGGTTTTCGGTTGTTTGTTCTCGGTTGTCTGTTTTCTGTGAAGTCTTTTTTGGGATGAATTCTTCGGAGGGTTCATTCAAATTATCATTTACAATTTCCACTTCAATCTTTTTTGCTGATTGGGGCACAATACTTCCCGCAGAAGTTATTTTTTCCGAAGTGAATTTTTCGCTCCTAAAATGGGAGGGAGGTATTACGAAATCGTGGGTGTTATTGGAGTTTTTTTTTTCGCCCTGAAAAGTCAGGGAAGCAAGCTGCAATAAACAAAGTTCGACCAAAAGCCGTTGGTTTTGGCTGGTTTTGTATTTCAGGTCGGTAGTGTTTGCAATGTCAATTCCCTCAATCAAAAACTGTGTTGTGGTTTTTTGTGATTGTTCAAAATACATTGTTTTTACTTGTTCGCCAACTTCCAAAAGAGCAATCGTTTCCTGATTTTTGCAAACCAAAAGATCACGGAAATGTGACGCAAGGCCCATAATAAAATGATGCCCATCAAAACCTTTGGAAAGAATATCGTTGTAAGTAACCAAAACCTGCGGAATGTTGTTCTCCAAAAGCAGATCGGTAATTTGGAAATACCACGTATAATCCAGCACGTTCAGGTTTTCGGTAACGGCTTCACGGGTAAGATTTTTTCCGGCGAAACTAACAACGCGGTCAAAAATTGAAAGTGCATCGCGTAAGGCGCCGTCTGCTTTTTGGGCGATTATGTGAAGTGCGTCGTCTTCGGCATCAATGTTTTCTGCCTTTGCAACTTCGGACAAATGTTCCTTTATATCACGGACGCCAATTCTCCTGAAATCAAAAATCTGGCAGCGGGAAAGTATGGTTGGAATTATTTTATGTTTTTCGGTAGTTGCCAATATGAAAATGGCGTGTTTGGGCGGTTCTTCCAAAGTTTTCAAAAAAGCGTTGAAAGCGGCGGAAGAAAGCATGTGAACCTCATCAATAATATAAACCTTGTATTTTCCAACCTGTGGCGGGATTCGAACTTGGTCAATCAAATTACGGATATCATCAACAGAATTATTGGAAGCTGCATCGAGTTCAAAAATGTTGAAGGCGAAATCCTCGTCTTCTTTTTGGGTGCCGTCCTGGTTTATTTTTTTGGCGAGAATACGGGCGCAAGTTGTTTTTCCAACACCACGCGGACCGGTAAAAAGTAGCGCCTGTGCAAGATGGTTGTTTTCAATGGCGTTTTCCAAAGTATTGGTAATGGCCTGTTGCCCAACAACATCCTTAAAGGAGGCGGGGCGGTACTTTCGGGCAGATACTATGAAGTGTTCCATTTTTTCAGTAATCAGTAATCAGTAATCAGTAATCAGTGGTCAGTATTCGGTGGCGAATATTTGGAATATTGACTTGGAAGCAAATATAGAGATGTACAACGTGTTTTTAAAAAATAGCGGTTCGTATTTTCCTATATTTATTAACATTGGATTACTTTTGTGCCGCAGGCCGCCTTATCGTCCCGAACTTGCTTCGGGGAGGAAAGTCCGGGCACCAAAGGGAAGCATAGCGGCTAACGGCCGTCGTCCCGAACTTGCTTCGGGATAGGACAAGTGCAGCAGAAAGGATGTACAGGTAATGCTGTAGTGAAATCAGGTAAACTCTATGCGGTGAAATGCCACGTAAACCTGTGCTTGAGGGTGCCCGCCCGATGCAGGAGGGTAGGCAGATGGAGCGCGTCGGTAACGCCGCGCCAAGATAAATGATAAGGATTCGTCTTTTTTGATGGATACAGAACCCGGCTTATAGGCCTGCATTTTTTATTAATTTTTCTCCGCCATTCCGCACATCCATTGTTTTGCTTCAGACAGGGATTGGAAAGTTTTAAAGGGCGCTTTTATAAAGTACTTTTCAAAATTCGCAACCTTAAGTGAGGTTTCCGTTTTACATACTATCGCAAAGGCAATCATATTGGGCAATTGAATATTATAGGTGTTTGGCGAGAGGTTGCGGGAATAATCATTTTCCCGGTTTGAAATATAACCGAATGCCCGGTTTTTGTAAAACTGTGCAGTAAGTTCTTGAATTTTATGTACATCTTCATTGTTTAATACCTTTCCTTCAATACAGGTAGAAATCATATAGTGTTCATAAAACTCAATTTTCACAAACTCGAGTTCAATGAGTTTCAAGGGGAGTTGAATCATAGGGGCAAACTAAACAAAAAAACTGAATACGGAACTTCCGTATTTACGGGCTTCAACAAAATGGGGTACTGAAGAAAGATCATTTTGTTTTGCGTGCTCAATAATAAGTAATCCTTCGGTATTCAACAAAGAATTACTAAAAATTTCTTCCGTTAAATTCTTTAAAACCTCTGTTGTAAAGCCATACGGTGGGTCAGCAAAAATAACATCAAATTTTCCGGAGGCGTTTTGCAGATACTTGTTTACATCAGCTTTTATTGCTCTAATTGGAAAGGAGAATTCTTCGGAAATTTTATTGATATACTGAACGCAACCGTAATGTGCATCCACAGAAGTTATATCCGGCACGCCGCGCGAGGCAAATTCAAAGCTGATGTTTCCCGTGCCGCTGAAAAGATCGAGCACGGTTAATTCTTCAAAATAATACCGAACCCGAAGGATGTTGAAAAGTGCTTCCTTGGCAAAATCGGTAGTGGGGCGCACGGGCAGGTTTTTTGGGGCGGTGAGCCTTCTGCCTTTGTATATACCTGAAATTATTCGCATTAAAGCGTATTTTTTAAGATGAAATGATTGTGGGGGCGGTACCCTTTGAAATCAAGGCCATTGGCTTTGTTTGTTTCCAAAAACTCCAGATTTCTAATATAGGTAAAAGCCATTTTAAAGGTTTCATCCTCTTTTTCAATTTCGCCACAGAGCTTCACCGGCAGCGTTTCTGGGCTCAGACCCAGTTGTTCTATACAGAAAAGGGTGTAATAGATAAAATCTTCGGGGGTTTTGTAGCTGTAGGTGTTGCACAACTGCAGCTTGCCGTTTTTGAGAATTACACAATCAAAACTCTTTTTCTGAAAATGGAGGTACATTCTGGGAAGGGCATAGGGTTGATCTTCCAGAATTGCCTTCAGAAGGATGGTGATGGAATGATAATAGCTGAAGGAGCCGTATTTGTCAAAAAAAAAGTTATTGATGTTCATATACGGAACGTACACCACAACGAGGTCCTGCGCTTCAATTTTATCATGGGCCATATAATCATTGGCCAATATTTTTGAATTGAACTTGAGATATTCACTGGCCTTAGTTTCATCAAACAATGAAAGGGGCACCACGCTGAAAAGTGGGGTGGAGAATACCAGGGTGACTTCTGAAAATGCATGGTTCAACACATCATTCTTGAACATCGTGGATTCAATGTCCATCAGCAGTTCTTCCGGTGTGGTGCTGTGGTCCAAGGATTTTTCAATGAAGGCAATCGGAGGTTTTTGTCTTGGGTCTGTCACCAAAAAAGAAAGCCCGTTCAAAGATACTTGAACGGACAGTCTATTGGTTAAAGCGTTTTCTATGTTATTTTTCTCTTGCAGAATCATAAAGTTTTGGCCAGTTTCCAGAAGTATTTACCTCTACTAAGGAACCTACCTTGATATCGGGACCATTTACTGCATCTACGGATTGGACCTGCATTTCCTGCATTAATAAATCATTGTCCAAATCGTGCAAAATTACTTTTTTGGAAACCTTGGCTTCAAAAACGGAATAGGTAGCGTCATTTTTAACAATGTTTCCGGATTTAAGCTCAAACTTTGAATCAACTCCCTCAACGGGCACATTCATCATGGTCTTGTAGCGGTCAGAATTTCCGAAAAGCGAATCTTTAACGGGTGTGAAACCTAAAGTATCTATAAGGGATCTTTCAATAAAATAGCCGCTGCTTATTCCAAAAGCCTTGTTTTTGGC
Organism: Aequorivita soesokkakensis; assembly: GCA_040394975.1. GTDB lineage: Bacteria > Bacteroidota > Bacteroidia > Flavobacteriales > Flavobacteriaceae > Aequorivita > Aequorivita soesokkakensis_A. Next base: position 8,650 of record JBEBRF010000065.1, on the reverse strand, counting down.
AACATCTGCATAACTTGTGTCCCTTCGTTGGGTAATGGCGAACTCTGCGGTTTCAATAAAATTGACCAAACTGTCCCAGTCTCCTGTAAAATTCCCAGTGATTTCTTTGTGGGCAAGCTCTGCAGCCTGAATATCCTTTAAATTTTGAATTACTTTAATGTAACGTGCTTCTTTAATTTCGTTGAACTCCACGGGGCCCATAATCGAGCTCCATAACTTCCAGCCCAAAAAAATGATGACGATCCAAAGAACAATCTGAATGATTAATTTCATTATTGATTTTATTTAAGTTGATATACTAATAGGTCTATGGCAAATCTACAATTTTTTTTTGTTCGCAAAAGTTTATTCCGAAAAAATCATCCCTATCTTTAAACCCTCATGGAATGCAGTGAATGATGAATATATCAGAATTTTATGGGATTTTGAAAAGTGGATTTCCCCACACCGCCACCCTCAAACAAGATATTGCGCTTCAAATGTTGGCGAAATTTGTGCTGGCCGAGGACACCAATGAGTTGTTTTTATTAAAGGGTTACGCCGGCACCGGAAAAACTACCATCGTGGGTTCGCTGGTGAAAAATTTGGCAAGGGCCAAAAAACGATCCGTGCTATTGGCACCCACGGGAAGAGCGGCGAAAGTGATCAGCAAATATTCAAATAAACAGGCGTTAACAATTCACAAGAAAATCTATTTTCCCAAAACTGAAAAGGGCAACGTTTCCTTTACCTTGCAGGAAAACAAGCACCGCGACACCATCTTTATTGTAGATGAGGCTTCCATGATTTCAAACACTGTCCAGGAATCCAAGCTCCTTGGAAACGGTTCCCTGCTGGACGATTTGATGCACTATGTGTACAGCGGCAAAAATTGCAAAATGTTGCTCATTGGCGATTCCGCCCAATTGCCGCCCGTGCATCTGTCCCTTAGTCCGGCGTTGGACCCTGAAGTATTGCAGCGCCAATACAGCAAGCAGGTAATCCTTTTGGAACTGGACGAAGTGCTGCGGCAGCAACAAGAAAGCGGTATTCTTGAAAACGCGACACGAATCAGGGAGCGACTGGATACTGGTTTTTTTGACACCTTTAAATTTTCAGGAAACAATTTCCCTGATGTAATCCGTCCAGCCGATGGCCAGGAAATAATGGACGCCATCAACGATAGCTATTCTTCTTTGGGAAATGAGGACACCGTTATTATTGTGCGGTCAAACAAAAGAGCGAACCTCTATAATCAGACCATTCGGGAACGAATCCTGTTTCAGGAATCTGAACTTTCCGCCGGCGACTTTTTGATGGTGGTGAAAAACAATTATTTTTGGCTGGAAACTTCCAGTGAGGCCGGATTTATTGCCAATGGTGATATTGTTGAGGTTTTGGAGATTTTCGCTTTTAAGGAATTGTACGGCTTCCGCTTTGCCGAAGTGAAAATTAGAATGGTGGATTATCCACACATGCAACCCTTGGAAACCACGCTGCTCTTGGACACCTTGACCTCTGAAAGCCCCTCGCTGACCTATGAGGAATCAAACATGCTCTATCAAGAAGTTTTGAAGGATTACGCTTTTGAAAAATCAAAATATAAAAAGTTTTTGGCCGTGAAAAACAATAAGTACTTCAATGCGCTACAAGTAAAATTCGGCTACGCAATTACCTGCCACAAAAGCCAAGGCGGTCAATGGAACACCGTTTTTGTTGAACAGCCCTATCTGCGCGAAGGAATCGACAAAGAATACCTGCGATGGCTTTATACCGCCGTAACGCGTGCGCAGGAAAGATTGTACCTAATAGGATTTAAGGATGATTTTTTTGTAGCTTAGGTGTTCCCTTTGGCAAACGGACTATCGATTCACAAATTAATACATGACATAGATAGCTATGGAAATTTTAGAAATAATTATAAGTGCATTTTTGGGAATAGGCCTGGCCGCGGCGGTCGGGTTTCGGGTGTTCCTGCCCTTGCTAATTTTAAGTCTTGCCGGCTATTATGATATTATTTCATTAAACGAAAGTTGGCAATGGGTGGGAAGTTTAACAGCGGTCATTACCCTGGGCATCGCCACTTCCATTGAAATTTTCGGCTACTATATTCCGTGGGTTGATAATTTACTGGATACGCTCGCACTGCCCCTGGCCACCCTGGCCGGAACCGCCGTAATGGTTGCCACTATAACAGATTTGGGGCCGGTGGCCACATGGGTGCTGGCCATAATTGCCGGCGGAGGTACCGCCGCCGCAATCAAAGGAAACACCACGGCAGCACGGTTCACGTCCACAGCCACCACCGGAGGATTAACAAATCCTATCTTCACCACTGTGGAAACCGGAACCTCAATAGTTATGGCCGTGGCATCCATTTTTGTTCCAATCATTGCATTTTTGCTGGTTTTGGTTCTTTTCTTTGTGATTTTTAGGTTCTATAAAAAGCTTCGGAAAAAAGGATTGCCGCCCACTTAATCTTCTTATTTTTGAAATCATTTTTAAAAACATCGTCTTGAAAATAATAGCAATGATTCCCGCGCGGTACGGCGCCTCAAGGTTTCCCGGCAAATTGATGCAGGATTTAGGCGGCAAGCCAGTGATTGTAAGAACCTATGAAGCCACAAAAGCCACCAATCTTTTTGAAGAGGTTTATGTGGTGACCGATAGTGATGTCATTTTTCAGGAAATTGAAAAGAACGGGGGCAAGGTGATAATGAGCCAAAAACAACACGATTGTGGCAGCGACCGAATAGCCGAGGCTGTAGAAAATATGGACGTGGATATAGTTGTGAACGTTCAGGGCGACGAACCGTTCACAAGCCGAGAAGGTTTGGAAAAAGTGCTGGCCGTATTTTATGAGCCGGATGCACACAAAATAGACCTGGCATCACTGATGACCGAAATCCATGACTGGAAAGAAATAAGCGACCCCAATTGTGTGAAGGTAATCGTGGACAAGGATAATTTTGCGCTCTACTTTTCGCGTTCGCCCATTCCTTATCCACGGGATAAAAACGTGGCAATGCAGTATTACAAACACAAAGGCATATATGCGTTTCGGAAGCAGGCAATAATGGATTTTTATCGACTCCCGATGAGAACCCTTGAAGCTGTTGAAAAAATTGAATGCATCCGTTATCTTGAATACGGAAAAAACATAAAAATGGCAATTTCAAACACTACCGGCGTGGAGATAGATACCCCCGAAGATCTGGAAAAGGCAAACGAACTGCTTCGCAAGAACAACCCAAAAACGGTCAACAATAAATTCAGGAATTTTCCAATGGTACCAAAAGTGGTCTTTGGCGAAGGGTGTTTTGATCAACTTTCATCCATACTTGCACCACAGAGAAGGGAAACAGCTCCTTTCATCTTTCTGGTTGACGATGTCTTTGAACCAAACACCGCCTTTCTCAACAGATTAAACCTTCGTTTTAATGATAAATTAATTTTCATTTCGGCCAAAGAAGAACCAAAAACTTCGCAGGTGGACCAATTGGTGAACGATATAAAAAATGAATTCTCCAGCACCCCTTCGGGAATAATAGGCATAGGCGGTGGCACAGTGATGGACCTGGCAAAGGCCGTTTCCATTATGTTAGTAAACCCAGGAAGCGCCGCCGACTATCAAGGCTGGGATTTGGTGAAGAATAATGCAGTCTATCACGTGGGCATCCCAACAATTTCAGGCACCGGCGCCGAAGTTTCCCGAACCACAGTGCTGACGGGCCCCGTTCGTAAATTGGGAATCAACAGTGATTTCACCCCTTTTGATCAAGTTATTCTCGATCCCGAACTCACTAAGGGCGTCTCTAAAAACCAGTGGTTTTTTACGGGTATGGATTGTTTTATCCATTGTGTAGAATCACTCAATGGCACTTTTTTAAATGCTTTCAGCCAAAGCTATGGCGAAAAGTCCTACGATTTATGTTTGGAAATTTTCTTGGACAATTCCCTTTCAGAAGAAGAAGCGCGCGCAAAATTGATGATGGCCTCGTGGCACGGGGGGATGAGCATAGCCTATTCACAAGTGGGCGTGGCCCATGCCATGAGTTATGGGCTGGGTTATGTTTTGGGCACAAAACACGGTGAAGGGAACTGCATTGTGTTTCAATTTTTGGAAGAATTTTATCCCAAAGATGTGGCCCTCTTCAAAAAAATGGTAGAAAAACACGACATTCAAATTCCACAGGGAATTTGCAAAAACCTTTCAGCGGAAGCAATGGATGTTATGATTGGCGTTGCGATGGGTATGGTGCCCCTTTGGGAAAACGCTTTGGGCGCCAATTGGCAGCAGAAAATAACTCACAAAAAATTGAAAGAACTCTATTCAAAAATGTAGTTTCTCAGTTTCGCCATTATGGGGATCACAAAATTCATTTTCGAAAAATTGATGGGATGGCAAATAGTGGGCACCTTCGACAAATCCATTAAGAAAGCCGTGGTTATAGTGGTTCCCCACACAAGTTGGCATGATTTCTATATTGGGGCTTTCACCAGAAAATTACTCAGGGTTGAAATAAATTTCATCGCTAAAAAGGAATTGTTTCAATGGCCTTTTGGGTGGTATTTTAAATGGATGGGCGGCGCCCCTTTGGACCGGACCCCGGGCCAAAACAAGGTGGAAGCCATTTCCCGATTATTCAATGAACGGGAAGAATTCCGGTTGGCGATGTCGCCCGAGGGTACCCGAAAAAAAGTGGCAATCTGGAGAACGGGCTATTATTATATCGCCTTAACGGCTAAAGTTCCTATTATATGTGTGGCTTTTGATTATTCCAAAAAAAAAGTTCTTATAAATGAACCCTTTTATCCTTCCGGTAATTTGGAACAGGACACGTTAAAATTGCGTTCTTTTTATAAGGGCGTTGTTGGCAAAAAGAAAGAATATTCATAAATGGAAGTCTTAAGATAGTGTTTTTCATTTAACCATAAAGTCCTCATTTTCAACCCCTCTTGTTAAACTTTAGTTAAGCATGGCTTCCACACATTTTATTTTTGCCAACTAATGTTTAACTATGCATATAAAAAATAAAAACTATGAAATTGAAAAAAAATAGATTTCCCGTATTATTGTTGGCTATGGCCACCACCTTAGTTTCATGCAACATAGACGATGGAAACGGGGGCGGCCCCCCGCCACCAATCCCGATTTTGGCAAATGTGTATGCCGTTAGCAACACGAGCAATAATGTTATGGTGTATGATTTTACGCCAAACGGAATCGGTTCCCGTTTCTTTTTAACGAGTTCTGAAGACAATGAAGGTATTTATTATGATGTACAGGCAGATGAATTGGTTATCAATTCGCGCAGCCAGAAATCCATGAACACCTACTCAAATGTAGAGAACACCGCCAATGGCGAAGGGCTGAACTTTTTGCTTTCAAGCAACACTATACTCCAAAGTCCACGCGACATCGCGGTAAGCAATGGTTTTTATGTGGTTTCAGACAATGCCGATGTGGACGGAAACCCCAGCACGGATGACGGAAGGTTGTTTATTTTTACCCGGGATGCTTCAGGCTACACCCTTAGAAATACGGTAACCGTTGAGTTTGCGCTATGGGGCATTGAATTCATAGGAAATGACCTCTACACAGTAGTGGACAAAACTTCAGACGTTGCGGTCCTTTCAAATTTCATTTCCACTTATACCACAGATGTAACGGCTGCGCCGGACAAGCAAATTACAATTGAAGGAATCGAGCGGACCCACGGTATCGTTGAAGATGGCGGTACTGTGATCCTCACGGACATTGGCGATGCAACCATTCTCAATGATGGGGCCATTCATGCTATTAGCGATTTTGTTTCCAAATTCAATGCGGTGCCCGATGGAGACGTCCTTCCGATAGCAGGAAACCAGACAAGAGTTTCGGGCAATTTTACCCAGTTGGGAAATCCAGTTGCCGTAGATTATGAAAACATAAGCCAGACTATTTTTGTTGCCGAGCGGGCGAATGAGGGAGGCAAGGTATTGTTCTTTTCTGAAATTGGTCCCGGCGGGAATATTCAACCTTCGTTTTCATCGTCATTTCCAGGGGTTTCCTCTTTAGTCTTTGTAGATAGATAAACAACGAAAGGATAAAAAAAACCACCACATTGTTAGGTGGTTTTTTAATCTTTTATTCTTCCGAAGATTCCTCCATGGTGTGATAAATGTTCTGAACGTCATCATCTTCCTCAATTTTTTCAAGAAGTTTTTCTACATCTGCCGCTTCTTCTTCAGAAAGTTTTTTTGTTACCTGTGGAATGCGCTCAAAACCCGAGGAAAGAATTTCGATTTTATTTTCTTCCAAATAAGATTGTATCGTACCAAAACTCTCAAAAGGGGCATAAACCATAATTCCGTCCTCATCCTCAAAAATTTCGTCAATCCCGTGGTCTATCAATTCCAACTCAAGTTCCTCAATATCGAGACCTTCTGGGTTTATTCTGAAATTGCACGTGTGATCAAACATGAATGAAACAGATCCAGAGGTGCCCAAACTACCGTCACATTTATTGAAATAACTTCTAATATTCGCCACGGTCCGGGTGTTGTTGTCGGTTGCGGTTTCTATTAAAATTGCAATTCCGTGTGGCGCGTAGCCCTCAAAAAGCACTTCCTTAAAATCGCCCAAACTTTTGTCGCTGGCACGTTTTATGGCGCGTTCCACATTTTCCTTGGGCATATTCACGGCCTTTGCGTTTTGGATAACCGCCCGCAGCCTGGAATTTGCATCCGGATCGGGGCCGCCTTCTTTCACGGCCATTACGATGTCCTTCCCAATTCGCGTAAAAGCCTTTGACATTGCGCTCCAACGCTTCATTTTTCTTGCTTTCCTGAATTCAAAAGCTCTTCCCATAAAATATTATCTATTAGTATTGTTTATTTTTTATTCTTAAAAAGAAGGCCAAATATAAATCTAATAATGAAATTCCAAAAATGAAGCACCAAATTCCAAATAAAATTCAAATCCCAAATTTGTCACCCTGAGCCGAGTAGAAGGGCAATATTCCTATTTTTTTTTGGAATTTGTTATTTGAGATTTGGTGCTTTATTAACCAATTAAATCATCAATAATTTTCGCCAACTCAAAATCTTTTTCAGTAACCCCATCCACTGTGTGCGTGTAAAGATAAATTTCCAATGAATTATAAACATTGCTCCACTCGGGGTGGTGATTTATTTTTTCGGCCTCAAAGGCAATTCGGGTCATTGCGGAAAAAGCTTCCTTAAAATCCTCGAATTCAAAAATGGTGTGCAGTGCGCCGTCTATATAATCCCATCCATCAAATTCTTTTAATCTCGCGGTAATTTCCTTTTCTGTTAGTGCTTTCATAATTTCTCTTTTATTTAATTGACATAATTTCTTCGTTTAAGCTACATTCCTCAATTATTTGTTGCACAGTAATTTGGTGGGGTTTTGGCAATTTATTTTCTTTGGGAAGTATAGCGTTATATCGGTCTTCATTACTGCTGAAAACATTTTTAAAGATAGGTATTTTATCGCCCATTTTTGAAGCTATTTCCTTAAAAAGATCGTCGTGGTGAATCACGTCATTGCTGGCCAAATGAAAAATTCCGCAAAGCGATTTGTTTAATATAAAGTGAACTTGCTGACAAATCTTGTTTATGGTTGTTGCGCTAACAACCAAATTTGGAAAAACCTCAAAAGCGGCGTGGTGCCGGATACATTGGCGCAAATGGATTATTTCCGGGGAATTGATGCCCAAAACCATCGGCAATCTTAAAATCGTGGTTTGTGATGCAATGTTGTTCAGCAATAAATTTTCCACGGAAATTTTAAACCTTCCCGAAACAGTTTCCGAAAAAGGAATATCATTTTCATACGATGGATGTTTGTATTTTCCATCAAAAACTTCCGAAGAGGAAATGTAGAAAATGGAGCATTTCGGGTTGATCAAGGCATAATTCACCAATTCTTGGTGGGCTTGCATTTGGCTTTTAAAATCTCCATTTATTGTTGAAATTATTGCCGTTGGTCTTATTTTATTCAATAAGAAAAAAAGCGAATCCTCTTCCACACAAAAATTATGGAAAACTTGGTTTTCGGAAAAATTTCCGTGCTGTCGGCAAAACGTGCAATGGACCTCAAAATAGGGGTGAAGCTCTTTGTAAAGGGCATTCCCAATGAATCCGCTGCCGCCAAGTATGAGAATGCGGTTGGCCATTAATTTTTATAGAACGGGGTTTTCACGACCGTTGCGGCCACTGGTTTGTTTCTGATTTGAATAAAAATTTCAGTTCCGGGATTGCTGTTTTCAATAGTGACGTAGCCTAAACCAATGCCTTTGTTCAGCGATGGCGCCATTGTTCCGCTGGTAACGATGCCGATGTTTTTTCCATCTTTATCCACAATTTCATAATCGTGGCGCGGAATGCCGCGTTCGTTCAGCTCAAAACCGATGAGTTTTCTTTTTACGCCTTCTTCCTTCTGCTTTTTCAGATTTTCCGAATTTATAAAATCCTTGGTGAATTTTGTGATCCAGCCCAAACCGGCTTCCAAAGGCGAAGTTGTGTCATTTATATCATTTCCGTAAAGGCAGAAACCCATTTCCAATCGAAGGGTGTCGCGCGCTGCAAGCCCAATGGGTTTAATCCCGAAACTTTTTCCGGCTTCAAACACTTTGTTCCAAACCTGTTCCACTTCGCTGTTTTT
>JBEBRF010000064.1:0-13442 GCA_040394975.1 Aequorivita soesokkakensis | reverse complement strand
TGTCCCCTGTTTACGGGGTTTTGCCCTATGAGCCCATTAACGGTCTGTTTTCAGATTATGCCCACAAAAAGCGTTTTGTCTGGATGCCCTATAACGTGAAAGCTACCTACGTGGCAGATGGTGATGTTTTTGATTTTCCCACCGGCAGCGTTTTGATCAAAACCTTCTTTTATGAAAATGTGCTGCCGAACAATACCACGCAGAATATAGAAACCCGCTTGCTTATAAAAAAGGATGAAGGGTGGATTTTTGCCAATTATATTTGGGACGAGGCACAAGAGGAAGCCCTTCTAAACACAACGGGCTACGGTTTTAATGTTCCCGTTGAATGGATGGAAAACGGCGAAACAAAATCGGTCAACTATAGAATCCCTTCAGATTTGGAATGCTTTATTTGCCACAAATCCAACGATATTATTTTCCCAATAGGGCCAAAACCCCAAAATTTGAATGCGGTTTATGATTATGCGGATGGCTTGGAAAACCAAATCCAAAAATGGGAGGAAATGGGCTATCTCTCAAACACGAATATGCCGCCAACCATTGAAACCGTGCCGAGCTGGAAGGATATTTCACAGAGTTTGGAAGTGCGGGTGCGTTCCTATTTTGACATGAATTGCGCCCATTGCCACATTGTGGGCGGTCATTGCGGTGCACGATCGTTGCGATTAGCGTTTAGGGAAAGTGATACCCACGAGCATTTAGGCGTTTGTACCGATCCCGATCTACAGATTCCGGGCTATGATGGTGCAAAACTAATAACACCGGGCGAACCGGAAAATTCAATTCTGTATTTTAGGGTAGCAACAACCTTGGAAGAATATGCCATGCCTATGATTGGGCGAACTTTAGCGGATGAAGAATTTCTTCCAGTTTTGGAGGATTGGATCATTTCCCTCACCGAACCATGTGATTAACCAACTAAAATCAATTTACTATGAAAAAAATAATTACACTATTCTCAATAACATTAGTTATTGGAATTGCAAATGCGCAAGTATCCTTTACCTCCTCGCCCATTTCAACAACTGGCGCCGAAAGAGCGGCAGTGGATATGAACGGCGATTTTTTGGACGATGTGGTTTCCGTGACCGCTACCAATATCCAAATTCACTATCAACAGCCGGACGGTAGTTTTATAGAAGAAAATATCACCACTTCTCCCGCAGACAATACTCCTTCGTGGAGCCTTTCCGCGGCAGATTTTGATGAAAATGGTTTCACCGATTTACTTTACGGAGGTGCCAATGGAGTAACTTTTATGAAGGCAGACATTTCAGGTAGCGCGTTTGAAGAAGTATCTTTCCCCCAATACGTGTTTTCGCAGCGCTCCAACTTTGTGGACATCAATAACGATGGCCATTTGGACGCTTTTGTTTGTCATGACGTGGCCCCCAATGTTTATTACATCAATAATGGCGATGGTACCTTCACCTTTCATCAAGGCGGAATTGGCGATTATCCCACAGGCGGAAATTACGGTTCCGTGTGGGTAGATTATGACAATGATGGCGATATGGATTGTTTTATAGCAAAATGTAATGTGAACGGAGATGTTAATGAACGAAGTGAAAACCAACTACATCAAAATGATGGCGCGGGCAATTTTGTGGAAGTGGGCACAGCGACCGGCCTAAAGGACAATATGCAAACGTGGTCCTCCGCTTGGGCAGATTTTGATAATGATGGTTTTTTGGATGTATTCGTAGGAAGCAGTGACAGCAATTTCACCCATAAATTAAATAGAAATAATGGCGATGGCACCTTTACCGATATTTCAGCTTCCACAGGAATACACGCATTGACTATGACCGGAATTGAAAATTGCACCTATGATTTCAATAACGATGGGTTTGCTGATATTGCATCCAATGGAAATATCCTCTTAAATAATGGCGATTTAACCTTTACCTTAATTCCCTTTGCCCTGCCCAATAACAACGGCTCCTTGGGCGATTTTAACAATGATGGCTTTATCGATTCCTTTACCGGGGGAAATATTTATTATAACGATGCCAACGCAAACCATTGGATTACCATCAATACAATTGGGGTGGAAAGCAATATTAATGGTATTGGCGCACGCGTTGCCATCACTTCAAATTTGGGAACACAAATCCGCGAAGTGCGCAGTGGCGAAGGTTTCAAATACATGAGCACGCTCAATACCCATTTTGGATTGGGCGCAGATACCGAAATTACAACGCTCACTATTAAGTGGCCTTCCGGTATTGTGGACACTTTAGAGAATGTAGCCGTGGATCAAGTAATTTCCGTGGTGGAAGGCAGTACGGTGCTGGGTATAAATGAAAATATAGCCAACAATCTTATCCTTTACCCGAACCCCGCGCAAAAAGTTTTAAACCTTGCCGATTTATCTGATTTTACAAACCCGGAATATATCATTTTTGACAGCCAAGCGAAAAAAGTGATGGTCGCTAAATTAGATTCATACTTTATCGATGTTTCCAATTTGGCCACCGGAAATTACATTCTTAAAATCCACGATGGCAAGACATTAAAAACACAACGCTTCATTAAAAAGTAGATTCCTTTAAAATTAAATGTAACATCGCAATTACGGAGTGGATTTCCGTACTGTTTTGTGATTCCAAATTCTATTATAATTTGTATTCCAATCCTAAGTTCAGAACAGAAGAATAGATAGCTTGGTCCCTTTTAATAACCCCATAATAATAACGCAGGTTTAGACCAATGTTTGGGTTAAATCTATATCCAGCACCAAAGGCAAGGCCAGCATCAAAAGTATCGGGATTTGCTGTGGAAGGAGCATTGAAGTTGGGATCGTCAGTAGGCGAGGTAATCAATTTTTCTTTTGTACTAAGGATAAAACCAAATTGGGGACCGGCTTCCAGATAAACCGTTTCATTGATATGATACTGCCCCATAATGGGAAGTAAAATTGTTGTTTCGTTCATATTTTTTTTTAGGTCGCCAATGCGTGGCATCCCTTCCGCACTTTCTCTTATTTCTATATCCTTAATAACAAAACGGGCCCCTTGTAAGGCAAACAAAAGTTCCGGCTGTACCTTAAATTTTTCTGTAATGGCAAAAGTGGCAAAACCACCCACGTAGAATCCAAATTTTCCTTTATAGACATCAACGAATGCATTTGGGGCTCTATAGGAAGCGTAGTTTAAACCGCCTTTTAAGCCAAATTCAAGGTTCTGCTGTTCCTGAGCTTCGGCAGTTACTACTGTTATTAAAGAAAGGGCAAGAAATTGTAATAGTCTTTTCATAAATAATTTTTATTTGTTTGCGGGCACAAAATAACCTTTTCAGATATATAAAAAATATAATTTCGAAACTGCCCGTTAAATTGATTTAGAAGAGCAATTATTCATATTCCTTACGAACCTCTGCACTTTTTTCAAAACAGACATTGGAAGCGTTCGGGTTGTTTTTTGCCTCAATCCACTTGCTCAAATATTTACTGCTTTGCAATGTTTGATGCTGAAGAATTTGTCCGAGAAAATTCCTTTGGCGATGCTTTTCAAGGTTTTTTAAAAGTTGGCGGATTTGCTTTTTGAAATCTGCGGAAAAAAACCTTTTTTGGAAACGTTGTTTTATGATTTGAAAACCGTTTTGTTCTGCTTGTTTCCAAAGCTTTTCTTCGGAATATAATTCTACGGAAGCATTTATAAAATCCTCTTTTGAAGTGGCGATGCCGCCGCCAAAAGGAAGGTTTCCGTGCATCCCCTCTGCCCCTACTTCCGTAGTTACCGAAGGCAAACCGAAACGCATCGCATCCAAAAGTTTCCCTTTCAACCCTGCGCCAAAGCGAAGCGGAGCCAATTGCACGCGGTAGTTTTTCATTGTAATTTCAACATCTTCAGCCCAACCCTTAATTATAAAACCTTCTTTTTTATTGTTTAATTGAAGTATTTGCTGCGAAGCGTACGCGCCATAAATATGAAGTTCAGTATTTGGAAGTTGTTTTTTTATTTCCGACCAAAGTTCCTTTAATTGCAAAACCGAATCTACATTGGGAGCGTGCAGCATATTGCCAATTGCGAGAAAATTTTCACGTTTTTCAAACGAAGGAATTTCTGTTTCTTCGGAAACAGCTTCAACCAAAAAAGGCAAATAATAAAGAATTTCCGAAGATATTTTAAATTTATTTTGAAGCAACTGTATTTCAAATTCCGAAATGACAAGCGAAAGATCGCAGCGCAAAATGCTGGCCAATTCGCGCTTTGCAGTTTCTGAAAAAAGGTTTGCTTCGGAAATGGTTTTGCCATTTTTAACGGCTTCTTCCCGCACCTTCCGCAGAAAATGCAAATCTTCCGTATCGAGTATTTTTAATGCCTTCGGACAGTTTTCCGAAACCCGCCACCCGAATTGTTCCTCCGTAATATAACGGTCAAAAATCACAATTTCGGGATTCAATTCCTTTACAAATCCATCAAAAGACGAATCGTTCAAAAGAATATTTTTTATTGAAATATGCTGTGATTTGAGATCCACAGTTTTTTCAGAAATAGTTGCAGTGCTCGCAAAAGTGATTTGGTAATTTTCTTCCCGAAACAACCCAATCAATTGCATCATCCTACCTCCCGCCGCCGTGGTGCTGGGTTCTGGGAATGTATGGCCGATTATTAATAGGTTTTTCAAGCCCTGCTAATAGTTTTGGGATTATAAAATGTGGTGTTCAGCAAAGTAAGAGGTCCGCAGCTGAAAAAAAGTCATTAAGCAACCCGACTTTGGGACAATGGCTATCATTTTCTTATTCTTTTTTTGATTCTTTCCACAATCGTGGGGGGTTTTATATTTTCGTGATAACCGTTGCCGTAGTTTCCGTAGGTGCCGTAACCATAACCGTAGCCATAACCGTAACCGTAGCCGCTTCCGCTTTTTTCCACATAGCCATTCAGCACGATGCTTATGTGCTTCACCTCGCCCGTTTTGTATTTTTCGTTTACAAAGGTGAACATGTTTTTATGGGTGTAATTAAAGCGTGCAATATATAAAGTGGCATCCACATGCTTCATCAATTCCAGTGAATCCGAGACGAGCCCCAAGGGCGGCGAATCAAGAATGATATAATCATAGCGCGATTTCAGGGATTCAATTAAATTGTCAAGTTTTTCGCTGATCAACAATTCCGAAGGGTTTGGCGGGATGGGCCCGGACGGGATTACGTCCAAGTTTGCAACATCCGTTTTCTGGATAACGGCCTCTATATCTGCCTCATCAATAAGATAATTGACCACCCCAACGGCATTGTTGATATTGAAATCGCCAAAAATCTTGGGCTTTCTAAGGTCAAGGCCCACCAGCACCGTTTTCTTTTCGCTCAATGCAAAGACCGAAGCCAGGTTTATGGAGCAAAAGGTTTTTCCTTCCCCGCTGACCGAACTGGTCACCAATACCGTCTTTGCTCCTTTAATGCCTTGTTTTTTATACATAAACTGCAAACTGGAACGCAGGGCCCGGAAAGCTTCTGCAATTGCCGATTTTGGTTTTGTAATGACTACCAGATTCCCCTCTATTGGGCTTTTTCCAATGATTCCCAATAACGGAATGTTCGTTACGCCGGCCAAATCCTTCACATTGCTGATTTTTGTATCAAAGAAAACGCGAAGAAAAACAAAAATTAAGGGTAGGAAAAGACCCAGCAACCCGGCCATCATGTAGTTCAATTGGGTGTTGGGGCCAATTTGCCCACCGCCAGTGTCCTTTGCCGGATCAATGATCAACACATCGCTGACGTTAGCAGCCTTCACCAAGCCTGCCTCGCTTCTTTTTGCCAAAAACAAATTGTATGTTCCTTGGCTTAAATTATAGCGGCGTTCTATATTCAACAAATCCTGCTGCTCCTTTGGCAACTTCCGAATTTCACCTTCATAGCGGCCAATATCGCGATTAATAGAATTCAGCTCTTGGGATTTTAGGCTTTTTGAAGAGCGAATATTTTCCAGCAGCACTGTTTTGACCGCGTTAATTTGGCGGTCAATATCGTTGAAAATGGGGGCGTCTTCTTTATAGGAATATTGAAACTTATTGCGTTCTTCTGCCAGAGCAACAATTTTCCCTACCCCGCTAACAATGCTCGCTTCTGAAATTCCTGCTACCGAGGGCGCCGGCACTTCACGATAGTCAGACCGATTGGTGAGATAGTCCTGCAGGGTGTTATAATAATTCAGTTCACGATTTACAGCTTCTTTGCGCAGGTCCAGTTCGTTTAGTTTTGCATTAATTTCAGATCCTTCACTGGCAAGGTCAAAAATGGCATTTTTGTTTTTGAACTGGTTTAGCTCGTCTTCCACCGTGGAAAGCTCTGCTGATTTTATGGCAAGGCTGCTGTCAATAAACTTGATGGTTTTGGTGGCGAAAAGGTTTTTGCGCTCAAGCATATTTTCGCTTAAAACTTCCACGGAGGTATTGAGATAATCCACCAGACTGGCCTTGTTATGGCCGGTTAGCCGCATCCTTAGGACGGAGGAACCTTTACTTTCAGGATCCACCCGAATGTTGAGATATCTTTTTACTGCCCCGTCATAATTGCGGAACACAAAATAATAAGGGGTTCCGGGCCTTGAGATAACCTCAGGATTCGGCACCAATGTCCCGCTGAAAAATGGAAGATCAATGGGTTGGCCAATTTTGAAATCTTTGGAAAATTCACCGGCATCCACATACCTGCTGGAAACTTCCTTACTATCATAATTTTGAAGTGAAATATTTCCTGCATTTTCAAATGAAACGCTCAATTTAAAATTCACGGAATCCTTAAAAACAACCTTCATTTGGCGGTTGAGCATTTGTGGTCTGTCCGTATCAACATTCACAAAAAATGGGGTTTGCCTGTAGGCATCAATTTGCTGATATTTTCCCTCGCGCAGATACTCCAGATAAAACTGTAATCGCGCAACAACGGTTTCATTGTGGGAGCGGGACTGCAATGTAATTACTGCCGTATTAACCTTATCGGTGGTGCCGCCCCAATTGAATGTAAGGCTGGTATTGCTGGTAAAAAATGGGTTTTGGTCATCTTTAATTGACACCAGATTTTCCATTTGATATATGGGCAATTTCCGCACGTTTATATAATAGGCAATGGAAAAAGCAATTACCAAGGAAACCAAAAACAACGGCCAATGGCGGAGCAGCCTAAAGAGAAAGCCTTTAAAATCAAAGGTGGAGTGGGTTTCGTTAATTTCAATTTCCTCGCTCATAGGCTTTTATAATCTTGTGAACAATAAAATGGTAGTGACCAGCGCCGTGGCAACGGTAACGATGGTAGTGAACGATTGAAGCCCAGTTGTTCCCGTACCCAAGGATTTTTGCGGCAATGGGTTGATTAAAATAAGGTCGTTTGGCTTTATATAATAATAAGGCGAATTCATTGCCTCAAGTTTGGTGAGATCTATATGGTGCACCTTTTGCCCGGCCGGATATTGGCGGATGATAACCACATCACTGCGGTCGCCGGTTAGCGCAATGTCACCACTGTTTGCTATGGCCTCCATAATGCTGACTTGATCGCGATAAATTATTTTTGACCCCGGACTGCCTATTTCCCCGTTGATAGTATAGCGGATGCCGGCCAGTTTCACGGTGACAAAAACGTTTGCCTCTGCCTTAAAATAATCGCGCAACAAGATTTCTTCAAGCCGTTCCCGAACTTCCTCAACGGTATAACCCAACACGTTCATTTCGCCCAAACTGGGTATGCGAATATTGCCATGGTCGTCCACTACAAATCCATCATAATAGAGCCTTTCTTCCCCGGTAGCATTCGGATTTGCGTCACTAATTGGGTTAAAAAAACCCACGGTTTCTTGGTCCAGGGCTTTCACGCGGATGCTCAAAAGATCATTTATTTGAAGCCGGTACGGTTCCTGCCGTTTTCGCATAAGAGCTAAAGTATCTGCACTGCCTGTGTTTTCCTGTAAATAGGTAAGTTGTTTGGTGGATACACAGGAGGTCGTGCAGATTAAAGCAGACAAAAACAACAAAAGATACGCAAGCTTCATAAAGGGAAGGGTTGTTAATGGACAAATATAAAGTAACGTAGCTAATTATAAAATATATTTATCCAATATGAATACCCTCCCACAGGCGGAGAGGTTCAAAAATTATTAAAAATTTAAAGGAGCCTTTTAAAATCCGATAGGAATAGGGACCGAGCCGGTTTCGGAATTGTTCATATTTACCGTAACATCCATCAAGGGTTTCGCGATGAACCCGTTTCGGAAAATAATAAGGTTCATGTACAAATCAATGGCGCTATCAACAGTTGAATTGTTCTGAAACCTGCTGTTGTTTACAAACCCTTTCAGAAACCACGTATTGGTGTCGGGGTTTATATAGGCATACATTTGAAAGCCTTCTACCCTGTTGTTATTCACCGTGCTTCTTAGGGTTACGTTGGTGTCATTGGTTCCGGTAATCAAAAAATAAAATCCCTGCACAGTCACTATATAGTCCGTTGCGGAAATTTTCGTATCATAATCTTTAAGACCTTGGGAATTGGTGTTTCTGAAAATAAACTGAACATAGTTTATTGGCCCATATTTGCTTATATCGATGTTATATTGAACCACCTCTTCATCCGTCTTCTGTATCAGCAACTTTGCCCCGCGAATCTGCGAAGAGTTGCCCGGGTTTTCCAAATATAGCTTTTCCTCTATCAGCGTACTGCCCACCACATCCAGCGTGGCCTGTGGATTGGGGTTGTTGATGCCCACTTGTGCCCATACTGCCGGACTAAGGGAAAGAACAATTATTGAATATAAAATCTTGGTTTTCATAATTTACAAATTGGGAACCGAAGATGCGGTTCCGGTGTTGCTCCCGCCAAGGTTTGTGGTTATTACGGGCAAATTCCGGAAATATGATTTGTCATAAATGATGAGCGTAACGCTATAGGTAATGCGTTCCACCCCACTTGATGGCAGGTCCAAAAAGCGGTTCCTGATTTCCAAGTGCCATTTCCCTCCTTCTATAAAAGCCCTTACCACAAAGGCCCCTATGGAAGTAACTCCGTTGACCGTGGTTTTGGGAATCGCCCCGCCTTCATACCTAAAGTTCGCAATCCCAACAATATACTTGCTGGCGTTGAATTGCAAATTAACATTGGTGAGGTTGTCACGACTTAGGTTTGTAAACTTATAATTCACCACATTAATGGGCGCCACCGAAAGGTTGTCAACATCAAGCACGGTGATCTCCCCCAAAGGCGTGGAGTTGGTGAGCCGAGTCAACAGTTTAAAATCCTCGTCGGTGTTTGTCACCGTGGGCAGCATTCCCAAATTCAGTTCTTCCTGAACCAATAAAGATCCATTTATATCCAGCGCGGCCTGCGGGTCCAATTTTCCGATGCCCACTTGGGAAAACGCACTTTCCACCAAACAAAAAATCGATATGGCTATTATTCTTTTCATTACATTCAATTGATAATCGGCTCTGAAGCACTGCCCGTAGTTTCATTGTTCATCAAAATTTCAACACTGCCAAACTGCTTTGAAAGGTCTTTGGAGTAAATTAAAGTGGTGATGGTCCACGTGCCCACTTCTTGCTCATTTTTGTTATTGGCCAAAGGATAGTCCAAAATGATATGCCATGTTCCATTGCGGATGTAGGCCGAGGTGTAGGGAATACTGAAATTCACACCGTTCACGGTGTTCATCTTCAATTCGCGGTTGAAGTGTGACGAAATAGTATTCATAACATATTGCGAAGCATCAACCCGCGTATCAAAATCAAGCACCCAATCCAAATTCGGATTTTCAATCACATATTCCTGAATATACCCCAAAGCCGCGCCAACAGGATTACTCACGTCAAGCGTTTTAATAAAATCTGCTTCATCCCTGATTAAAAAAGTTGAGGTATCGCTATCCTGCAGCGGTTCAATATTTTTTATGGTAATTGTTTCGGAAATCTTCATATCGCCGGCCACTTCCAAAGCCTCGCGCGGAGTAGTAGTATTTATTCCAACCTGTGCATAAATAGATGCACAGGAACATATAAACATTGCGCCAATAAAAAAAAGAGGGCTGTTGTAGGTCATTTCGGTAAATTTGGGGCTACAAATATACGAAAAACTTTAACTGGCTAAAATAAAGTATGTTAACCCTTCAACATGAAATCAAAAGAGATAATTCCCCGCATGTAGCCAACCATAAAAATTCAACGTACTTTTGCCGAAAATGTAAACCGTGAATTACCTTTCAGTAGAAAATATCTCCAAATCCTTCGGGATGCGGATTTTGTTTGAAAATATTTCCTTCGGAATTAATGAAGGACAAAAAATAGGTTTCGTCGCAAAAAACGGAACCGGAAAAACTTCCCTTTTAAATATAATCGCCGGAAACGACAAGGCCGATACCGGAAACGTAGTTTTCCGAAAAGGACTGAAAATTGCCTATCTGCCGCAGGAACCCGATTTAAATCCTGCATTTACGGTGGAAGAAACTATCTTTTCTTCGGACAATCCCATTCTGAAAATTATTGAGAATTACGAGCATGCAATCGAAAATCCCGATGATTCCGAGGCCTTCCAAAAAGCTTTTGACGCAATGGATGCGCACCACGCCTGGGATTTTGAAACGCGCTACAAACAAATTCTCTTTAAACTGAAATTGGAAGATTTGCACGCAAAAGTTTCCACGCTCAGCGGCGGACAGAAAAAACGGCTCGCTTTGGCGAATGCTTTATTAACTACCCCAGATTTGCTGATAATGGATGAACCCACCAACCACCTCGATCTTGAGATGATCGAGTGGCTGGAGAACCTTTTTGCAAAGGAAAACTTTACGCTGTTTATGGTTACGCACGACCGCTATTTTTTGGAACGTGTTTGTAATGAAATTGTAGAATTGGACGAGGGAATTTTGTACAGCTACAAAGGAAATTACAGTTATTACCTCGAAAAACGCGATGCGCGGATAGAAAATGAAACTTCGGAATTGGGAAAAGCGAAGCAACTTTTCAAAAAAGAATTGGAGTGGATGCGCCGCCAACCAAAAGCCCGAACTACAAAAAGCAAAAGCCGCATTGACGATTTCCACGAAATAAAGGACCGCGCCAGCAAACGCCGGAACGACCACCAAGTGCAACTGGAACTGAACATGGAGCGAATGGGGACGAAAGTGGTGGAATTCCACAATGTTTCAAAAGCGTTCGGTGAGAAAAAAATGCTGGATAAATTTGATTACCATTTCAATCGCGGCGAGCGCATCGGGATTATCGGCAAAAACGGAACAGGAAAATCCACTTTTTTGAATATTCTAACGGGAGCATTGAAACCCGATTCGGGGAAAGTAATTGTGGGCGAAACGGTGCAGTTCGGCTATTACACCCAAGCCGGAATCAATATAAAGGAAGGACAAAAAGTGATTGACGTGATCCGCGAATACGGCGATTATATTCCGCTGAAAAAAGGAAGGCAGATTTCGGCATCACAACTTTTGGAACGTTTTCTTTTCGACCCAAAAAAGCAATATGATTTTGTTGAAAAACTAAGCGGTGGGGAACGAAAACGCCTTTATTTGTGTACCGTTTTAATTAAAAACCCAAACTTTTTGATACTCGACGAGCCCACCAACGATCTCGATATTGTTACGCTGAACGTTTTGGAAAGTTTCCTTTTGGACTTTCCCGGTTGCCTTTTGGTAGTGAGCCACGACCGTTATTTTATGGACAAAATTGTGGACCATCTTTTTGTGTTCCGAGGAAATGCCGAAGTGGAGGATTTCCCCGGAAACTATTCAGATTTTAGGGTTTATGAGGACAGCAACATCCAAGAAAAACGTGAAACAAACGAAGCTGCTCCAAAGGTTAAAAAAGATTGGAAACAAGAAACAACACCAGCAAAACTGAGCTACAACGAGCAAAAGGAATACAACAAACTGGAAAAGGAAATAGCAAATCTTGAAATGGAGCGCGAAACCCTTCAGAATAAATTCGCCACCGAAAATTGGGACGGCCCCGAAATAGACAAGCAATCCAAAAAACTGCAGGAAATTATGGATCAAATTGAAGCAAAGGAAGAGCGGTGGTTTGAGCTTTCCTCGAAAATGGAGTGAAAGCTTTAGGCTGTATGCTCTAAGCTTTAAGCGGAATTTGTAATTTAGCCTATTGCTTAAAGCCTAAGGCCTAAAGCCCAAAAAAAATGATCCACCAATCCAAAAGCTACATACAATTCCTTCGCCTTTCCAAAAACAGGCACGGCGTGCATTCGCCTTTTGTGTATAATTTGGTTTCGGAATGCTTCAACGATAAAAGGAAATATCCCGAATACGAAATTCTGAAATCGCACCGAAAAGCCTTGCGAAGCGATGCCTCAACAATTGAAATGAGGGATTTCGGCCAAGGCTCGCGCGTTTTCAAAGGCAATGCCCGCAAGGTTTTCGCAGTTTTGAAAAATGCCGGAATGAAAAAGAAACGCCAAAAATTACTCTTCCGAATGGCGAAATATTTCAACAGTGAAAATGTTTTGGAATTAGGCACTTCACTCGGTTTGGGAACGGTGGCGCTTTCCCTTTCAAATGAATTTGCTGCCATAAAAACCGTGGAAGGCTGCCCAAATACGTTGCAAAAAGCGCAGGAATATTTTGAGAAATTCAACCTTCACAATATTGAAATCCACCAAAAATTATTCAATGATTTTCTTTCTGAATCCCGAAGCGTCGGGACCGAAAAATACGATTTGATATTCATTGACGGCGACCACAATGGCGCGCGGACATTGGGTTATTTCAATTCGCTTTTAAAAAATGTACACAACGATTCCGTTATTATTTTTGACGATATTTACTGGAGCAAGGATATGACCGAGGCGTGGCAGCAAATAATCGCGAACGAAAAAGTAACGGTAAGCATAGACACTTTTCAATGGGGAATGGTTTTTTTCAGAAAAGAACAGCCGAAGCAGGATTTTGTGATACGGGTAGCCCCCTAACCCCCAAAGGGGGAACAAAAAATACTTTTTACATTCATAATCGTTCATTTTTGATATTAGATTTTTGAAATTTGGAATCTATTAGTTTGTAACAGGAACGTTATATTTGCGTCCAATACTTAAAATTAATACGAAATCTTATTCCCCTTTTGGGGGATTGAAGGGGGCTTATGAGTTTAGTTATAAAAATCAGGAATATAACAAGAGATTTCCCGCTTGGGAATGAAACAGTAAAAGTTTTAAAGGGAATCGATCTGGACATTGAGCGTGGCGAATACGTAGCGTTGATGGGGCCATCGGGTTCGGGAAAATCTACGTTGATGAACCTTTTGGGGTGTTTGGATACGCCCACTTCGGGCAGCTACGAACTCAACGGAAAGGACGTAAGCAATATGACCGATGATGAATTGGCCGAAATCAGAAATAAGGAAATTGGTTTCGTTTTTCAAACATTTAATCTTCTCCCGCGTACAACTGCTTTGGAAAATGTGGCGTTGCCCATGATTTATGC
>JBEBRF010000063.1:0-13779 GCA_040394975.1 Aequorivita soesokkakensis | reverse complement strand
GCTCAGGCCGGGAATTGGCAAAGGTTCCTTGGGTTCATATTGCAGATCGGGCCGGCCCAACCGGGGAAAGTTCATATAGTCGCGCCGGTTGTGGTACCTTCCGCCGGGAATTATGCTATCAGTTTTGTCAATGCCCATTTTACCCAGCAAAAAGTCAAGCGTTTTTTTGTCAATGCTGGCGTCATAAACAAACCTGACGGGATCGCCCGTACTTCTGTCTTTTACGCTCTTTGAGATTTTATCTATGAAGCTCTTGCTCAGGTCGCTGTCTATGTCCAGTTCGGCATCTCGGGTTATTTTTATCATATGTGCCGAAATGGTTTCATACTTAAAAATACTGAAGATATTGTGCAAGCAATGCCGAATCAAATCGTCGAGAATGATGACGTATTGTTTTTCGCCCTCCTTCGGGAGCACAACAAATCTATCTATGGTGCGCGGAATTTCTATGAGCGCATAATTGTGTTTGGCCTCAAAGGTGTTGTCTTCCTTACTCATCACCATCGTTATGGCAAGATAGGCGGCACTGTCTCTCAAACTTGGAAATTCTTCCAGTTCGCCAATCATTATGGTCATCATTGCCGGGCTAACTTGCCGCACAAAATATTCGGAAATAAACTTGCTCTGTGAAGGGGTGATCTCGGTTTCGTTGATGATGAAAATATTCTCCTTTTGAAGTTCATTTTGAATATCGCTGAGAATGTTGAGGCTGTGTGCCTGCTGTTTTATTACCGTTTTGGTAATCTGTTCCAAAAGATCCTTGGCCGAAATGCCTCCCAAAAAGCTTCTGCCTGTCTTTCCGGCCTCCACAATTCGCCTTATTGTGGCATAGCGAACTTTAAAGAATTCGTCCAAATTGTTCGAGAAAATCCCCAAAAACCGAAGCCGTTCCAATAGAGGTATCTTTTTGTCATTGGCTTCCTGCAGGACACGCGCGTTAAACTGAAGCCAACTCAATTCCCGGTTGTAGTATATATTGCGGGTGGTTGTATGTGTGTCAACTTTTTCCGTCATTTCTTAAGGTCTCGTGGGAAAATTGTTTTTACTGTTTTGCCCGTGGTTATTTTGTTCCATTCATTTTCAGGAAATTGGATCATTACAAAACCACAGGTGGGAACGTTGTCAATATACCGGTTTCCGAGCATATTTGCAATGGATGTAAACGCGTGGTTGTGGCCAACAATCATCACCCGGTCTAAATCATCATTTAATGATTTTATGAGTTGCAGCACGTTTTGGCCACTGAAATCATAAAGGTAGCGGGTGGTTTCAAACTGAAGGCCATCATGGTGGAGTGCTTCCTTAAAATACTGGGCCGTGGTTAGCGCCCGGGTTGCATCGCTACTGATGATTTTTTGGGGAGCTTCTATTTCTGCCGCAACCTCTTTGGAAACTGACGCTGCGTCTTGCAATCCCTTTTCCTTTAGGGGGCGTTGGTGATCGTCAACGTCATTTTCCCACGATGATTTTGCATGACGGACTAAGTAAAGTGTTTTCATATTGTTGGTTTGGGTTAAGGAAATTGCAAATTTAAGGTGCCAATCTTTCAATCACCCAGTCTTCATTTTTTAGGCTATAACGAATACGGTCGTGCAATCTGTTGGGCCGCCCCTGCCAAAATTCAAGGGAAATTGGCTTCACCAAAAATCCGCCCCAGTCTTCAGGTTTTGGCACTTCTTTGTTTTCATATTTCTGCTCTAATTCAGCCAAATCTTTTTCCAAAACCTCGCGCGATTCCACCACGGTACTTTGGTGAGAAGCAGCGGCACCCAGCTGACTTCCTTTTGGCCGGGAATGAAAATAGTTGGTTGAATCTGAAACGGAAGTTTTTTCCGCAGTTCCCTTTATAATTATTTGCCGTTCCATATTGGGCCAAAAAAAAGAAATCGAAACCTTGTTATTATTTGCTATGGATTTTCCCTTTTCGCTGTTGTAATTTGTATAAAAATAGAAGCCGTATTCATCATATTTTTTCAGAAGCACAACGCGTCCCTTTGGAAAACCATCGGGGCCAATGGTGGTTAAGGTCATTGCGTTTACTTCATCTATGCCCCCGCTGTTTTTCACTTCAAAAAACCAAGTACGGAACTGTTGCATTGGGTTTTCGTGAATGGATGTTTCAGTAAGCTCACCTTTTTCGTATGATTTTCGGTAATGGTGAAGTTTTTCGGACATTGTTCAAAGATTTAACGCAAGTTAAGTGTTTTGTGGAAGCTATAAAACAGCTTGCTATTAATTATGTATTAAATTTCTGAAGGAACAAATCCCGCTAATTGCTACATTCTTCGACGTACTTTTCATAATTTCAAAATGAAAATGTGCGCCCGTCCTGAGCCAGTTCCACGTTTTGAAAGACCTCTTTGGCTTCTTTGCGGAAAAGTTCAATATTGCCATAGCGTCCGGAATAATGCCCGAGAATGAGGGTGCCCACCTTGGCCATTTGCGCAATAGTTGCCGCTTCCTCGGCGGTGCTGTGCTTGGTTTTTTCACAGAGATGCCGGTGTGATTCTAAAAAAGTGGATTCGTGGTATAACACTGTGGCATTTTCAATTTGTGGAACTATTTCGGGAAAATAGGCCGTGTCGCTACAATAGGCATAGCTTTTTGGCGGTGGCGGATCAAAGGTTATTTCAACGTTGGGAATCAATCTGCCATCCCTGTTTTCTACATCGTAACCCTGTTTGATTTTATGGTAGTAACTCAAATCTATATTGAGCATTCTGGCTTTTTCAACATCCAATTTTCTGTCATCGGGCTTTTCCTTGAATAAAAATCCATTGGTATAAACCCTGTGGTTTAATGGAATGGTTTCAACCGTGACTTTTTCATCTTCAAAAATTATACGGGGCTGTGTTTCTTCCAGTTCGTGAAAATACAGCGGGAAATTTGTATATGCCTTTCCCAACTTCAACAATAAAAGAATGGCCTGTTTTATTCCTTTTGGCCCGTAAATATGAAGTTCTGCTTCCCTTCCCAAAAGCAGAAAAGTTGAAACAAGCCCCACCAAACCATAAAAATGGTCGCCGTGCAAATGTGAAATGAAAATATGCCGTATCCGTGAAAACTTTACCCTGTATTTGCGCAGTTGCATTTGGGAACCCTCGCCGCAATCGATCAAAAACAAATGGCCCTTCATTTCCAAAACTTGCGAGGTTGGATAAGCGGATACAGTTGGAGTTGCGGCATGGCAGCCGAGGATTGTTAGATTCATTTACGATTTTAGATTTTCGATATACGATTTGGAATTTGGAATTTAGAATTTGGAATTTGGAATTTATTTAAAATCTACAATCGGCAATCGTAAATCTAAAATCCTAAGTCTCTTTCTATTTCCTCCATTTCAACAATATCAGCCGCTTCCTGCAGCGTGGGCACAACAACCATTTCATAAGGCACATCATCCACATCGATGGCGTTGTTCACAATTACAAAAGATTGCTTTGTTTTGCGGTGGAGATTGGAAGTTTTAAGAAATTGTAGTAGTTGCGGGAGGTCTAACGCCTCATATTTCAAAAGATTCAAAATTACATTTTGCCCTTTATATTTTGAAGAAATTTGGTCTTCTATAAAAGAAGCAAAGTCAATGATATCGTCCTTTTCATCTTCAAGGACCACAAAATTTGGATGATTCTCAATCTTCATGATGTTTTATTTTTGAAGCCAATAAATAGATTACCGCCATTCTGATGGCCACCCCATTTTGCACCTGTTCCAAAATAATGGATTGCTTGCTGTCCGCCACATCGCTGGTGATTTCCACACCGCGGTTTATTGGTCCGGGATGCATCACCACGATTTCTTTTTTTAGTGAATCGAGCAGGTTTTTGTTTAAGCCAAATTGCTGTGTATATTCCCGCGTGGTGGGGAAATAACTGATGTCCATCCGTTCATTCTGAACACGGAGCATATTCGCTACATCACACCATTCCAACGCTTTGCGAAGGTTTGTTTCTACTTCAACATTAAGTTTATCTATGTATTTCGGAATAAGTGTTTTAGGGCCGCACACTTTAACTTTAGCGCCAAGCTTTTGAAGCGCAAAAATATTTGACAGCGCAACCCGTGAATGAAGGATATCGCCAACGATTACAACTTTTTTCCCCGCAACATCGCCCAATTTCTCCCGGATTGAATAACAGTCAAGCAGCGCCTGCGTTGGGTGCTCGTGCGCCCCGTCGCCAGCGTTGATTATACTTGCATCAACATGTTTTGAAAGAAAAACCCCAGCGCCCGGATTTGGATGGCGCATCACCACCATATCAACTTTCATTGAAAGGATGTTGTTTACGGTATCAATCAGCGTTTCGCCTTTTGTTACGGAAGAACTTGAGGATGCAAAGTTTATAACGTCTGCGGAAAGTCTTTTTTCGGCTAATTCAAAAGAAAGTTTTGTTCGGGTACTGTTTTCGAAGAAAAGATTGGCAATGGTAATATCGCGAAGTGAAGGTACTTTTTTAATGGGCCGATTGATTACTTCCTTAAAATGATCTGCCGTTTCGAAGATGAGCTGAATATCGGCCTCGGTGATGTATTTTATTCCCAGTAAGTGGTTTGCACTTAGTTCCATTCTTTGGTTTCAGGTTTCAGGTTTTTGGTTGCTGACAACATTGTTTTTCTCAGTTGAGTCGCACGTCCGTGCGACTTTACGGGGCTATTAGGTAAACGGCGTCTTCCCCATCGTTTTCCTTCCAGCATACTTTCACTTTTTCACCATTTATGGCGTCCACTTGCCTTCCGCGATAATCGGGCTGTATGGGCAGATGGCGGCTGAAACGGCGATCTATCAAGGTCAAAAGCTCTATTTCCAAAGGCCTTCCAAAGGATTGCACTGCGGTCAAAGCGGAATTGATGCTTCTGCCGGTGAAGAGCACATCATCTATAAAAACCACGTTCTTATTTTCAATTATAAAGTCAATTTTGGTTTTGTTGGCTTCCAAAGGTTTTTCACCTCTTCGGAAGTCATCACGGTAAAACGTAATGTCCAGATAGCCCAGTTTGATTTTCTTTATCTTGTAGTGGGTTTCAAGCAAGGTTTTAATCCTTTCGGCCAAAAAAATGCCACGAGGTTGTATTCCGATAAGTACTGTTTTGGAAAAATCGTCGTGGTTTTCGATCAATTGGCAGGCCAAACGGTTAAGCGCAATGTTTATCTCGGTTGCGTTCAGTAACACTTTTTGGCCCATAGGAAGTTCTGAATTGGATTCAGGGAGCAAAAATACATATTTTTTGGGTTTAAAAATGGGGTATTTTAAATTCATTAAAATCAATCACACAAAAAAAGCCTTCCGTTTCCGAAAGGCTTTTGTTTTATAATGGATGGAATTCCTGCTTTCGCGGGAATTTGGTTTATTTTTTACCGTCCATTCTGTCCTTAAGCTCTTGCAATTTTGCGTTGGCATCGCCTAAAGTTGGCTTTGCTTCCTCAGCTTCCTGAGCTTGCTTTTTTGCAGCTGCTTTTACAATTTTCGCTTCTTCTTCCTTGTGAATACTCATGTGTGAAGCTACCACTTTCTTGAATTCCTTGTTGAACTCAATAATTTGGAATTCCGCTTCATCACCTTTCTTCAACATAGAACCATCTTCTTTTTCAAGGTGACGGCTTGGTACGAAAGCTACGATATCGTCATTGAATTTCACGGTTGCACCTTTGTCAACAACTTCGTCAATTGAACCTGTATGCTTAGTTCCAACGGCAAATTCACCTTCGTATTTATCCCAAGGATTTTCCTCGGTCTGTTTGTGGCCCAAACTAAGTTTACGACCTTCAACATCCAATTCCAATACAACCACTTCAAGCTCATCGCCAATGTTGGTAAACTCGCTCGGGTGCTTGATTTTCTTGGTCCAGGAAAGATCGCTAATGTAAATAAGACCGTCTATACCTTCTTCCAGTTCAACAAAAACACCAAAGTTGGTAAAATTGCGAACAATACCTTTGTGGCGTGAACCCACTGGATATTTGTTGGTGATATCGGTCCACGGGTCTGGCGTCATTTGCTTGATGCCAAGACTCATTTTGCGCTCTTCCTTGTCCATTGTAAGGATTACAGCTTCAACCTCGTCACCAACTTTTACGAAATCCTGGGCGCTGCGCAAGTGTGTGCTCCAAGACATTTCGCTAACGTGAATAAGGCCTTCAACGCCTTCAGCAACCTCGATAAATGCACCGTAGTCTGCAATAACAACTACTTTACCTTTCACTTTGTCACCAACTTTCAACTCTTCTCCAAGCGCTTCCCATGGGTGTGGATTTAATTGTTTCAGACCTAATTGAATACGTGTTTTGTCTTCATCAAAATCAAGGATAACAACGTTCAATTTTTGGTCCAACTCAACAATCTCATTCGGGTGATTGATGCGCGACCAAGAAAGGTCGGTAATATGAACAAGTCCATCAACACCGCCAAGATCAACAAATACGCCATAAGAAGTGATGTTTTTAACAACACCTTCAAGTACCTGTCCTTTTTCAAGTTGGCCGATGATTTCTTTTTTCTGCTCTTCAATATCCGCTTCAATAAGCGCTTTGTGAGAAACGACAACGTTTTTGAATTCGTGGTTGATTTTAACCACTTTGAACTCCATTGTTTTACCAACGTAAACGTCATAATCACGGATTGGTTTCACGTCAATTTGTGAACCTGGAAGGAAAGCCTCGATACCGAAAACATCCACGATCATACCACCTTTTGTGCGGCATTTTACGTAACCATTTACGATTGTGCTTTCGTCGTGCGCAGCATTTACGCGGTCCCAAGCCTTAATGGTTCTTGCTTTACGGTGGCTAAGGATAAGTTGACCGGTGCTGTCTTCACGAACGTCGATCAAAACTTCTACCTTGTCGCCAACTTTTAAATCGGGATTGTAACGGAATTCATTCAATGAAACAACACCTTCACTCTTCGCGTTAATGTCAATGATTGCATCGCGATCGGTGATGTAAACCACCTTTCCTTCAACAACTTCGTCATCAAGTGTGTCAACAAAATTTTCCTTTACCAATTTTTCGAATTCCTCCAACTTGCCGTCATCGATTGGGTCTATGCCCTCTTCGTAATTGTGCCAGTTGAAATCTGCAAGAAATTTTTCAGGGTTGCTTTCCTTTAGGGAAACTTCCTTTTGGGGTTTTGTAGCTTCCCCGTTTTGAACCGCAGTATCTTCTACCTGCACTTCTTCTTTGTTTGCTTTATCAGCCATTTGTTTGTAAAATTGATTTCTCCGGAATTGAATCCTTAAAAACCAATGCTTTGTATTCTATGTTGTTACAGGAATTTTATGCGACTATCCCACAGAAGGGTTTGTTTTTGTTTTGTCCAATTCCTCTTATTCCTGACTCGCCGCTAAGAGGGGCGCAAAAATAATGTTTTTCTTTTGAAAATCAAAAGGTTTGTAAGTTGAAAGAAGATTTTTTTAAGATTTAAAAAAGTAAAAGGTTAGTTCCGCATTAAAGAAGTTATTATTATTCCTATTCCTATAATAATAACCCCTATTCCAGCTGTCCGCAATTTAAATGATAAACCCCCTTCTTTTTTATTTTGTTTTAATCTGTAATAATAATTTATCAAGCCAAATCCGATTATTATCAATAATATTCCAATAATTAATTTAACAACCAACTCTATCATTTTTTCAAATTAAACCTCAAAACAAAAGCCCCTGCCCGCCTTCATCAACTTTTGAATCGTTATCTCCATTTTCATCTTCGGAAGTATCTGCGTTGCCATTTAAATTCTCTTCATCCACAACATCCATTTCTTCAGCTTCCACGGGCTCCGGCGGCTCGTACGGAAGCGCTTCCAAAGTATTTATTTCCAAAACCTTTTCTTTGGTAAGTTGGTTGCCCATTGCATTTATTCCTTTTACTGAAATGAATTCCTCCAAATTCAGCTCCATATTTTCCTCCCGCTCCTGCCCTCTTTTTTTTGCGAAAACAATTTCGGCCATCGGACGATAATCGGTAAATATTTTCTCCAAATAGGAATTTGGATGCTCGGTAATTATTGTTTCCTCACGCTCGGGATGCTCGATGAAGAAACGCTTCACATAAAAAAGTTCCTTCTCGCCTTCCCAATAAATGGCGCTCAACGGTTTGTTTGGAACCCACTTTTCAAGAATTATCATATCGTCATCAAACCGAAGTTGAATATCCGGAATAACGGTTTTCACAATTCCACTTTGTTTAACAATCAGCAATCTATCCTCTTTTTTGAATTCGCCCAAAAGCTCGCCGCGCTCATCCACATTCAACCGCTGTACAGAATCGTCAAACCATATTTTACGGGGCTTTAAAGTGGAAAGACCTTTCTCCTTCAATTCAATTTTTTTAATGGGATATTTCGAAACGATATTTCCTTTTGAATTTCTGCCTTTCACCATTTGATCGGCAAAATCCAAATCGAATTTCAACTTTTTGATACTTCCCGTTTGGCGAAGGAAAATGGTAACAACCTCCGCTTCCCCGTTGGGATTGGCAGTAAAATACAGCACTTTGGAACCTTTCGTGCCATTGGTCATATCGTATTCCTTATCGCGCGTCGTGCCCGTAACGGCAAATCGTTTCACGTAATTTGCCCCGCGCGCGCCGTCGCGATACACCATATTATAAATGGTGCGTTTGTCCTTTTTCTTAAAAACGGCAACGTGGATAATCCCTTTGCCCACAAAGGTTTTTTGGTCCACTTTGGTAATCATCATTTTCCCATCCTCGGTGAAAACGATTATGTCGTCAATATCGCTGCAATCGGTTACGTATTCGTCGCGTTTTAGGCTTGTGCCCACAAAACCTTCTTCTCGGTTTACATATAGTTTTGTATTGCGGATTACAACTTTTGTAGCCTCAATATCATCAAAAATTCTGATTTCGGTTTTTCGTTCCTTTCCAGCGCCATAATCTTTCTTCAATCTTTTGAAATGTTCGATTGCATATTCAATCAAATGCGCCAAGTGATGCTTTATTTGGGCAATGTTATCTTCCAGTGTCTCAATCTTTTGCTGTGCTTTGTCAATATCAAATTTTGAAATTCTTTTAATGCGGATTTCGGTCAATCGAACAATATCCTCTTCGGTTACGGCACGTTTCAAATGTTGGATGTGTGGCTGCAAACCTTTGTCGATAGCTGTAATTACGCCTTCCCAAGTTTCCTCTTCCTCAATATCGCGATAGATCCTGTTTTCGATGAAAATGCGTTCCAACGATGCAAAATGCCACTGTTCTTCCAACTCGTCCAATTGGATTTCAAGTTCGCTTTTCAGCAATTCAACAGTTCTATCTGTACTTACGCGAAGCATTTCAGAAACGCCCACAAACAGCGGCTTGTTGTCCTCAATCACACAGCCCAATGGCGAAATGGAAGTTTCGCAGGCCGTGAAAGCATACAGCGCATCAATGGTTTTATCGGGGGAAATCCCGCTGGGCAAATGGATTTGTATTTCCACTTCCGCAGCAGTATTGTCCTCTATTTTTTTGATTTTAATTTTCCCCTTTTCGTTCGCTTTTAGAATGGT
This sequence comes from Aequorivita soesokkakensis, assembly GCA_040394975.1. Classification (GTDB taxonomy): domain Bacteria; phylum Bacteroidota; class Bacteroidia; order Flavobacteriales; family Flavobacteriaceae; genus Aequorivita; species Aequorivita soesokkakensis_A. The sequence goes on along the minus strand of JBEBRF010000063.1, from coordinate 4,275 downwards.
ATCAATCAGCGATGAAGTATTGGTTCCAAAGGGAATTTCGGTAATTATAAGCGTGGTCTTATCCAGTTGGTTTATCCGCGCCCGACTGCGGATTTTCCCGCCGCGTAAACCGTCGTTATAATTGGCAACATCCATAATTCCACCGGTTGGGAAATCTGGGTAAATCTGGAATTTTTTGCCCTGCAAATGTTTTATTGAAGCATCAATCAATTCAATAAAATTATGCGGAAGGATTTTCGTGGAAAGCCCAACCGCAATCCCCTCGCCGCCTTGGTTCAAAAGCAACGGAAATTTTACTGGAAGATTGATGGGTTCCTTTCTACGCCCGTCATACGAAGCTTGCCAGGAAGTGATTTTCGGATTGTAAACCACATCCAAGGCAAATTTTGAAAGCCGCGCCTCAATATATCGCGAAGCCGCGGCGCCATCTCCGGTGAGAATATTTCCCCAATTTCCTTGGGTGTCAATCAACAAATCCTTTTGGCCAATCTGCACCATTGCATCGCCAATACTGGCATCGCCGTGCGGATGATATTGCATGGTGTGCCCAACAATATTTGCAACTTTGTTGTACCGACCATCATCCAAATCTTTCATGGATTGCATAATGCGGCGCTGCACAGGCTTGAAACCGTCCTCAATAGCGGGCACGGCGCGTTCCAGGATTACGTAGCTGGCGTAATCCAAAAACCAGTCGCGGTACATTCCGGGCACTTTTTTAATAGTATCGCCGGAGGTGTCGTCGTTTACGCCGAGATAGTCTGGGCCGGGGTTTTCTTGTTCTTCGCTCATTTTCAAACTGAGAGTTTAGAATATGGAGAATGGAATATGGACTAACTTAATTTGTCGATAAAACTTCCTATCCTCTTTTGAAGGGATTGTATCCCATTTAATAATTGTTGATATTCATCATTAGATAAATATGATAGACTTTTTGCTATTTCAATTTGTGTTTCACACTCATAAGCAGAACCTAAGCTGTTTTCCAAGAAAATCTTAAAATGCTTATCCGATGATTTTGCAGAACCTTCAGCAATATTTGAAGGAACAGAAACAGCCGCTCTATTTAATTGACTTATTAAATTAAATCTTTCTTCCGTCGGAAACTTTTTTGTTACATTATAAATTTCAGTTGTAAACGCTACTCCATCTACCCAAATAGAAAGTTTTCTAAAATTATGCCGTGCCATAAAGTTTTTGTTAATAGTCCATATTCCATTGGTCCATTGTCCATATTCCATTCACCGAAATCACTCCTCCACCCTATCCAACTCCACCTTCAAATTATCAATAATAAACTCCTGCCGGTCCGGTGTGTTTTTTCCCATATAAAAAGACAGTAATTCCTCAATGCTCATAGATTTATCGAGCATTACCGGATCGAGACGGATGTCGTTGCCAATAAAATGCACAAACTCATCGGGCGAGATTTCACCCAAACCTTTAAAACGGGTGATTTCCGGTTTTGGTTTTAGTTTTTCTATGGCGTCAATACGCTCTTGTTCGGAATAGCAATAAATGGTTTCCTTTTTATTCCGCACTCGGAACAGTGGCGTTTGCAAAATGTACAAATGTCCTTCCTTTATCAATTCCGGGAAAAACTGAAGGAAAAAAGTAATGAGCAATAACCGAATGTGCATTCCGTCAACATCAGCGTCGGTAGCGATTACGATATTATTGTACCGCAAATCCTCCATTGAATCTTCTATATTTAGCGCGGCTTGCAATAAATTGAATTCCTCGTTTTCGTACACTATTTTTTTGGTCATTCCGTACGTATTCAACGGTTTTCCGCGGAGTGAAAAAACGGCTTGCGTATTTACGTCCCTACTTTTTGTGATACTTCCGCTCGCGGAATCGCCCTCGGTAATGAACAAAGTGGATTCCAGATTGCGTTCGTTTTTTATGTCCTGCAAATGCACACGGCAATCGCGCAGTTTTTTGTTGTGGAGATTTGCTTTTTTGGCGCGATCCTTTGCGAGTTTTCGGATGCCGCTCAATTCTTTTCGTTCCCTTTCCGCTTGAACTATTTTTCGTTGGATTCCGTCCGCAGCTTCGGGATTTTTATGCAGATAATTGTCCAGCTGCGTTTTTACGAAATCGTTTATAAACGTGCGCACCGTGGGCAGATTTCCACCCATATCGGTCGAGCCGAGTTTCGTTTTGGTCTGGCTTTCAAAAACCGGTTCCATCACTTTTATGCTGATGGCCGAAACGATAGATTTCCGAATGTCGCTGGCATCGTAATTTTTATTATAAAATTCACGGATGGTTTTCACCAAAGCTTCCCGAAATGCCGCCAAATGCGTCCCGCCCTGCGTGGTGTTTTGCCCGTTCACAAAACTGTGATATTCCTCGCTGTACTGGGTTTTGCTGTGCGTCATCGCGATTTCGATGTCTTCACCTTTTAAGTGAATTATTGGGTATGCGCTGTCTTCTTCGGAAATGGTTTCCATCAAAAGATCCTTCAAGCCATTTTCGGAATGGAATTTTTCGCCGTTGAAATCTATCGTCAGTCCCGGATTGAGATAGACGTAGTTTTTCAGCATTTTCTCTACATATTCATTTCTGAATTTGAAGTTTTTAAAAATACTTTCATCGGGAATGAAGATTACTTTTGTGCCTTTTCGCTTTGTGGATTCTTCAATCGCCGCATCGTGCGTCAATTCTCCCAAAGAAAATTCCGCAGCTTTCAATTGGTTATCGCGAACGGATTCCACTTTGAAAAACGACGAAAGCGCATTTACGGCTTTAGTTCCAACGCCATTCAAACCCACGGATTTTTTGAATGCGCGGCTGTCATATTTTCCGCCCGTATTCATTTTTGAAACCACGTCCACAACTTTTCCCAATGGAATGCCGCGGCCAAAATCGCGGACCCTCACTTCTTTGTCCTTTATGCGAACCTCAATGGTTTTGCCGGTCCCCATTACAAATTCATCAATGCAATTATCGATAATTTCTTTCAAAAGAATATAAATACCGTCATCGGGCGAGGAACCGTCGCCGAGCTTGCCGATGTACATTCCGGGGCGCATACGGATGTGCTCCTTCCAGTCCAGCGAACGGATGTTGTCTTCGGTATATTGCGTTTCGGACATAGGGATTTGGTGTAGGTTGGCTAATATAAATATACGGGAGCACTTGTGAAACCAATACTTCGGAAAGTAATTAACAATAAAATGGCGGAGATTGTTAGTAAAATGATGGATGATAGAAGTTGGAAGATGGATGTTAAAAATGCAAGTGCTAAACTTTTGTGAATTAAGTTTGAAAGCGAAAATGATTTGGAATACTTTTTATAATTTCATAGTTCGAACAAAAACCAAATGGATTTTATTGATTACTACAAAGTTTTGGGGCTCGAAAAAAGCGCTACTGCGGCCGATATAAAAAAGGCATACCGAAAACTGGCCCGAAAACTTCACCCAGATTTAAACCCAAACGATAAAGAAGCACAACGAAAGTTTCAACAATTGAATGAGGCAAATGAAGTGCTGAGCGATTCCGAAAAGCGCAAAAAATACGACCAATACGGAAAAGACTGGCAACACGCTGATGCTTACGAAGAAGCCAGAAAACAGCAAGGTTCGCAGGGTTTTGGTGGCCAGCGAACTTATTCCGGCGGCGGACAGCAATTTGATGACAGCCAATTTTCAGATTTTTTTGAATCTATGTTCGGTGGCGGCGGATTTAGTGGCAGTGGCGGAAGCAGAAGGCAGACTTCACAATTTAAGGGGCAGGATTTGAACGCAACCCTTCGATTGAATTTGACCGATATTTTGGAGAGCCAAAAGAAGACAATAAGCATTGGCGAAAAGAAAATCCGGATTACAATTCCGGCAGGAGTTGAGGACGGCCAAACCCTAAAAATAAAAGGCTACGGCGGCGAAGGGATGAACGGCGGGCCGAAAGGTGATTTGCTGATTACGTTTGAAATTTTCAACAATACGCGTTTCAAAAGATTGGAAAGCGATCTTTATTCCACCGAAGAAATTTCAATTTATACCGCACTTTTGGGCGGAGAAATAACGGTTGAAACCCTCACGGGAAAAGTAAAGTTGAACGTAAAACCGGAAACCCAAAACGACACAAAAGTAAAATTGAAGGGAAAAGGGCTTCCGAAATACAAAAAGGAAGGGCAGCACGGCGATCTTTATATTACCTATAAAATTAGCCTTCCGAAAAATCTTTCGAAAAAGGAAAAAGAATTATTCACAGAACTTTCAAAACTAAGATGATGGCAAAGGAAAAATATATACTTGTAAATCAATA
>JBEBRF010000062.1:0-14154 GCA_040394975.1 Aequorivita soesokkakensis | reverse complement strand
GGATTCGTAAATATTATTGGAAACCCAAACGTGGGCAAAAGTACGCTGATGAACGCTTTTGTGGGCGAACGACTTTCCATAATCACTTCCAAAGCGCAGACCACGCGCCACCGGATTTTGGGGATCGTTAACGGCGATGATTTTCAGGTTTTGCTGAGCGATACGCCGGGAATCATAAAACCTGCTTACCAACTGCAGGAAAGTATGATGGATTTCGTGAAATCTGCTTTTGAAGATGCCGATATTTTACTGTATTTGGTTGAATTGGGCGAAAGGGAATTGAAGGATGAAGCATTCTTCAACAAAATTACAAACGCCAAAATTCCGGTTTTGCTTCTAATAAATAAAATTGACAAAGGCAACGAGGAACTGCTTTCCGAAGCACTAAAATTGTGGCAGGAAAAAGTTCCGAATGCTGAGATTTTTGCAATTTCAGCGCTGCAGAATTTTGGTGTTTCCGAAGTTTTCAATAGAATTATTGAATTGCTGCCCGAATCGCCGCCATTTTATCCGAAAGACCAACTTACCGATAAGCCCGAGCGGTTTTTTGTGAACGAAGCCATTCGCGAAAAGATTTTGATGCATTACAAAAAGGAAATCCCGTATTCCGTTGAAATAGATACCGAAGAGTTTTTTGAAGATGAAAACATCATCCGAATTCGCAGTGTGATTATGGTGGAACGCGAAACGCAGAAAGGAATCATCATCGGACACAAAGGGTCGGCGTTAAAAAGAGTGGGTGTGGAGGCGCGAAAGGATTTGGAAAAATTCTTCGGAAAACAGATCCATCTCGAACTTTACGTAAAGGTGAACAAAGACTGGCGTAGCAATGAACGGCAATTGCGCAGATTTGGTTATAACCAAAAATGAAAAATCCATATTTTAAATCCCAAATTCCAAAGCAATATTTGGAATTTGGGATTTGTATTTTTGGGATTTTAAGAAATGGTTTTTAGCATAAAATTATAAAGTTCGCGCATATCGGGTTTGCCCTTTTTCTTGCCCATTGCACCCGCAAAATAGAGGAGAATCCAAGTTAAAATCAACCCAATCGCAATCATAATCTGAATATTTTTGGAATTGCCCAAGTTGTAATTGGAATATAGCCACGTGGCATTTACCATAAAAAGTATGCCCACGGCCACGTGCAGAAATATAAACATGGTCCAAACAGTTGGGTTGGGCCCAAAAAAACCTTTCAGCAAACATTTGGTTTCAGCTTTTTCCGCTAACTCCAAATGCAATTGGGGCGACCAAAAATGCTGTTCTTTTTTTGGAAGTTTTATAAAAATATGGTCGTCAACGCAGGAAACAATAAATTTGGATTGCAGTTTTTTTACTTCCGAAAACTTTGCAACCAATTGGGAACACGGCAGTTCCAGTTCCATTTCAAATCGTGGCCGCAATACTATTTCATTCGAAAGCATTCTTTAGTTTTTATTTTTAAAGCGGTGAAAATAGTATTTTTTCTGACAACTAAAACCTATTTTTGCACCCTAAACCAGAGATTATGAGCATTGTTGCCGTTGTGGGAAGACCAAACGTAGGAAAATCTACTTTTTTCAATAGACTTATCCAACGTCGTGAAGCCATTGTTGACGCAGTGAGCGGCGTTACCCGCGATCGCCATTATGGAAAAAGCGACTGGAACGGAAAGGAATTTTCGTTGATCGATACGGGTGGTTATGTGAAGGGAAGCGACGATATTTTTGAAGCCGAAATTGACAAACAAGTGGAACTTGCAATTGATGAAGCCGATGCAATAATCTTTATGGTGGACGTGGAAAGCGGCGTTACCGGTATGGACGAAGACGTTGCCAAACTGCTTCGACGTTCAAAAAAGCCGATTTTTTTGGCAATCAATAAAGTTGATGCGGCCTCGCGTGTGAACGATGCTTTGGAATTTTATTCTTTGGGATTCGAAAATCAATACAATATTTCAAGTATTAATGGCAGCGGAACCGGCGAATTGTTGGATGATTTGGTGAAAATCTTGCCGGAACGTGAGGAAAATAAGGATGATGAATTGCCACGTTTTGCTGTGGTTGGCCGCCCAAATGCGGGGAAATCTTCCTTCATAAATGCACTGATTGGGGAAGATAGATATATCGTTACAGACATCGCTGGAACCACGCGCGATAGTATCGATACGAAATACAATCGTTTTGGTTTTGAGTTCAACTTGGTTGATACCGCCGGAATCCGAAAAAAAAGCAAGGTTAAGGAAGATCTGGAATTTTATTCCGTGATGCGGAGCGTTCGCGCCATTGAGCATTGTGATGTAATCATCCTAATTTTTGACGCCACCCGCGGTTTTGACGGACAGGTTGAAAATATTTTTTGGCTCGCACAACGCAACAATAAAGGGATAGTAATTCTCGCCAACAAATGGGATTTGGTGGAAGACAAGGAAAGCAGCAGCGTGAAGGATTATGAAAAATACATCCGCCAGCAGTGCGAACCTTTTGTTGATGTGCCGATTGTTTTTATTTCGGCATTAACAAAACAGCGTATTTACAAAGCCATAGAAACTGCGGTGGAAGTTTACCAAAACCGAAGCAAAAAGATAAAAACGAGCGAACTCAACGAAGTGATGCTCCCCATAATCCAGGCCTATCCGCCGCCGGCATATAAGGCGAAATATGTGAAAATAAAATATTGTACCCAATTGCCCACGCCATACCCAAGTTTCGCGTTTTTCTGCAATCTGCCGCAGTATGTGAAGGATCCGTACAAGCGTTTTATTGAGAACAAACTGCGGGAAAACTTTGATTTTTCTGGGGTTCCGATTACGGTTTACTTCAGAAAAAAGTAATTTCAGAATTTATGGGATCAGGGTGCCCACTTTTAGAAAAATTTGCCAAGTAGCAAGTTTCGTTCCATCTGGTTTTTTCCAAAGATTTTGAAAATCATTTTCGATTTTCAAAATGGGATTTTCCCCGTTTTGGTCTATATAACGTTGGGTTGCGGACCAGCTGAAAAGCAAACCTTTTAAATCTTCGAGCGTAATTTCTTTTTGAAATTGGAAGGAAGGCGTTTTTATTTCATTGAAAGGAAACGGGATTGTTTTGTATTCTTCAGCAACAAATTGGTTTTCCCTTTGCCAAAATCCACCCACGATAGTATCGTGAAAATGAAGAATTAATGTATCAATTTCCGTAGAGATTTTAGGCAGACCGTACGTCCAAACTGCTATAATTCCATCCGACTTCAAAACGCGTTTTACTTCCGTATAAAATTTTCCGAAATCAAACCAGTGCAACGCTTGCGCAACGGTAATCAAATCTGCGGAATTGTTTGGGAGACTGCTACATTCGGCTTTTTCAACTTTATAAATGATCTTTGGATGCGGCCGCGCGTTTAAAATTTGCTGTTCGCTGGGGTCTGTGGCATATACTTTTTCAAAATAATTTGCCAAACCTATTGCCGACTGTCCGTTGCCCGTACCGCAATCCCAAGCTAAATCGTGCTTTTGGGAAAGGGAGCTTAAATATTCGAACAATTCCTGTGGATAGGTTGGCCTGTATTTATTGTAGGATTCGGATTGCCTTGAAAAATTATCCTTAAATTTCTCCATTTTCAAAAGAATATATTATTTCAAAAACCAAAAAACCAAAAACCAAAAACATTTTCTACCAACCGCCGCTGGCACCGCCGCCACCAAAACCACCGCCACCGAACCCGCCGCCAAAACCACCGTCACCGCCAAAACTTCCGCCTCCGCCAAAGCTTCCACCGCCACCGCCGAACCCGCCACGACCCAAACTGCTGAGCACAATAATATCAAGCAGGCCGCCACCACCGCCCTTGCCGCGGCCGTCCTTGCTCATAAGCGCGATAATGATGATTATAAAAATGAAGATTAAAAAAAACGGAATTTTGTTTCCCTGTTTTTTCCCAAAATCGCGGTCTTCCTTAAATTCGCCCTTTAGCGCCGCAAAGATGGCATCGCTGCCTTGGTCCAGCCCCGCGTAATACTTTTCTTCCTTAAACTGCGGGATCATTATTCGGTTAATGATGCGCTCGGCCATCAAGTCCGTAACGCGGTATTCAATTCCGTAGCCCGTGTTTATATCTACTTTTCGGTCGTCTTTTGCTAATGTTATTACAATTCCGTTGTCCTCGCCGCTTTGTCCGATGCCCCATTTTTGGCCCCATTCTGCACCCAGCATCGAAATATCCTCCCCATTTGTGGAGCCAATAATTATGCAAACAATTTGTGTGGAAGTGGAATCTGCATAACGGATCAATTTGCTTTCCAAAGCTGATTTTTCCGAAGCCGAGAGCAAATCAATATAATCGTAAAGTGAAGTTTGCACCGAAGGTTTTTCGGGAATTTCATATTGCGCCGAAGCATTTTCGGATAAAAATGAAAGGGCAATAAAAACAAATAGAATTTTATATTTCAGAAGAATTTTTTTCATTAAAATGTATTACTGCCAACTGCAACTGTAAACTGAGTACTTAAAAATCAACCCACCGAAATATCATCCGGCAGTTCGTTTTTGTCGTCTTTTGAATAGGGGAAATATTTTTTCAACTGTTCGCCAGCCATTAAAATTCCTTCCACCAAACCTTGTTTCATATTACCCTTTTTGAAATGGTTGATGATGATGTTTTTTGTGCTTTCCCAAAAATTCTGGCCCACTATGTCGTTTATGCCCTTATCGCCCATAATCACAAGCGTGCGGTCGTTTACGGCAACATAAATAAGCACACCGTTTTTGGCTTCCGTGTTCTGCATATTCAGCATATCGAAAACTTCCACGGCCCGGTCAAAGGTATCAACATGTTCATTGCTTTCTGCTGAAATGGAAGTGGCTTCCAAATGCACGCGAATTTCCCCGGAAGTGTTTTTTTCAGCAATACGAATGGCTTCAATAATAGCTGACTCTTCTTCCGAAGTTAGAAATTCTTCAACTTTAGACATTTCTAATTACCCTTTCCTATATTATCAAAATTCACTTCCGGCGCTTTTTCACTTCCTGCATCGGCTTTGAAATATGTTTTTTCCGGAAACCCCAACATTCCAGCAAAGAATTTTTCAGGTACTTGGTTTCTTTTGGAATTGTAAGCAAGTGTTTGTTCGTTAAATCGGTTTCGCTCAACGTTTATACGGTTTTCGGTGCGTTCAAGCTCGTTTATCAATTCCTTGAAATTCTCGTTCGCCTTTAGATCGGGGTATCTTTCAAAAACGGCCAACAAGCGCGAAAGGGCGGAGGTAACGCCCGCCTGTGCTTCTTGATATTGCGCCAGTTGTTCAGGGGTAATGTTTGAAGGGTCAATATTAACTGACGTTGCCTTGCTCCGTGCTTCGGTTACAGCAATTAAAGTGGACTGTTCAAACTCAGCGTACCCTTTTGCGGTGCTTACAATATTCGGGATCAAATCTGCACGGCGCTGGTATGAGCTTTCAACGTTTGCCCACTGTGCGATGGCCTTTTGGTCCAGAACTACCAGTTGGTTGTTGAGATTGGCCAAATATGCGCCAATTATTAAAATTATTCCAAGGATAATTACAATAGGTAACCATTTTTTCATGATTGATTGGTTTTAGAGTTGTTCTTTTATTTTTATTAATGCTGTTTTTACCGCTTCCAGTTTGCGGATTATTTCAAATTTATCCAGTGTTTTCTGTTTGTTTTCTTTTAAGTGAGTTTTGGCCCCTTCCAGGGTAAAGCCGCGTTCTTTCACCAAATGATAGATCAATTCAAGATTTTTTATGTCCTGCGGGGTAAACTTTCGGTTGCCCTTGGCATTCTTTTTTGGTTTCAACACATCAAATTCCTTTTCCCAAAAACGAATAAGTGAAGTATTCACTCCGAAAGCCTCGGCAACTTCGCCAATGTTGTAATATAAACGTTCGGGTAAATTTATGTGCATTTTTTTAGGTTATTTGATTTTTGGATTCTTGGATTCTTGGATAATTAGATTGTTGGATTCTTAGATGATTGCATTATAAAATTTATCTTTTTAAATATTTTCAGCAGTCTAAAAATCTACCAATTTAACAGTCAACAATCTAACAATCCCTATTAATCCAAAGATTGGTTCTCTTCCTGTGATTTTTGCAAAACATCGGCAAATTCTTCCGGGGTCAAACTTCCGTAATAGAAATTTATTGGGTTTATGCGTTCGCCATCCTTTGAAACTTCATAATGGCAGTGCGGGGCTTCACTTCTGCCCGTGCTTCCCACAAACCCAATTATATCCCCGCGTTGCACCTTCTGCCCGCGGCGAACGTTGTATTTATACAAATGTCCGTATAGACTTTCATAGCCGTAGCCGTGGTTTATCACAACGTGATTGCCGTAACCTGTTGCGTTGTTGTCCGCACGTTCCACAACCCCATCACCCGTGGCATAAATTGGCGTGCCACGAGGCGCGGTGAAATCCATCCCGTAGTGGAATTTCCGGGCTTTTGTAAACGGATCTGTTCTATACCCAAATCCCGAGGCCATCCGCGTAAGGTCTTCGTTTTTTACAGGTTGGATGGCGGGAATGGCGGCCAATAACTTTTCCTTTTCTTCCGCGAGTTTCGCGATTTCGTCCAAGGATTTTGACTGCACTACTATCTGTTTAGTCAAAATATCAAGATTCCGCGTGGTATTGATAATCAATTTTGAATTATCAAACCCTTCCAAATCCTGGTATCTGTTAATACCTCCAAATCCGGCTTTTCGCTGTTCTTCCGGAATGGGGTTGCTCTCAAAATATACCCGGTACAGATTGTTGTCCCGCTCCTCAACTTCGGCCAGTACAGCTTGGGCCTGGGCCATTTTTTTGTTCAAAAGTTCAAATTGAAGCTCCATATTATGAAGCTCGCGTTGTAGGGCAAGCTCCTTGGGGGTTTGCACAGATGGCAGATTTATGTAAACCAATAATAAAAGAAACCCGCTCAAGAGCATCCCCAAAAGGCTGAGGCCGAAAATTTTTAGCCGTCTTCCTTTTTTTCTTTCAATTTTTTGGTACGATAGGGTATCGCTATCGTAGTAATATTTAACCTTAGACATGCATTAAAAAATTGCTATTTTTGCGCAGTGCTTTTTTCGCGCGAAGTAAAGGTAACGTTTTTACAAATATAGAAATTGTTTATTAGTGCGCCCAACCCTTAATTTTAGCATAATTTTATAAAAATGAATTCCAAGGAAATCCGTTCCAAATTTTTAGAATTTTTCAAGTCGAAAGAACATCTTATCGTTCCATCGGCACCAATGGTGGTTAAAAACGACCCAACGCTAATGTTCATAAACAGCGGGATGGCACCTTTTAAGGAATATTTTCTCGGAAATGGGAAACCAAAAAACAACCGAATTGCCGACACCCAAAAATGCCTTCGCGTAAGCGGAAAACACAACGATCTTGAAGAAGTGGGGATGGACACCTACCACCACACCATGTTTGAAATGCTCGGAAATTGGAGTTTTGGTGATTATTTCAAAAAAGAAGCAATAGAATGGGCTTGGGAACTTTTGACCGAAGTTTATAAAATTGACAAGGAAATTCTTTACGTAACCATTTTTGAAGGCGATGAAAGTGAAGGTTTACAGCGCGATACCGAAGCTTATAATCTTTGGAAACAATTCGTGCCCGAAGAACGGATTTTAAACGGCAACAAAAAAGATAATTTCTGGGAAATGGGCGACCAAGGCCCCTGCGGCCCGTGCAGCGAAATCCACGTGGACATTCGTTCCGCGGAAGAAAAGGCGAAAATTCCCGGGAAGGATTTGGTGAACAACGACCACCCGCAAGTGGTGGAAATCTGGAATTTGGTTTTTATGCAATTCAACCGAAAAGCCAATGGCAGCCTCGAAAAATTGCCGTCACAGCACGTTGACACGGGAATGGGTTTTGAACGTTTGTGCATGGCGCTTCAAAACAAAACAAGCAATTATGACACCGATGTTTTCACGCCCCTTATTCGTGAAATTGGGATAATAACAAATTCAACCTACGGAAAAGACGAGAAAAAGGACATCGCTACAAGAGTAATTGCGGACCACGTTCGCGCGGTGGCTTTTTCAATTGCGGACGGGCAACTGCCCAGCAACACCGGTGCAGGCTATGTAATCCGAAGAATTTTAAGAAGGGCAATCCGCTACGGATTTACGTTTTTGGACAAAAAAGAACCATTCATTTATAAATTGATTGAAACATTGAGCGCGCAAATGGGCGACGCTTTCCCCGAACTTATTTCTGAAAAAAATCTAATCACAAATGTTATCCGCGAAGAGGAAAATTCATTTTTACGAACGCTCGATCAAGGTTTGGTTTTGTTGGAAAACGTAATCGAAACTGCCGATTCCAAAGAAATTTCAGGAAAAAAAGCTTTTGAATTGTACGATACCTTCGGTTTCCCGATAGATTTAACGTCGTTGATTCTTCGCGAACGCGGCTATTCTTTAAATGAAAAGGAATTTGAGGAAGAACTCCAGCAACAAAAAGAACGTTCCCGCGCCGCAACAAAAGTGGAAACTGGCGATTGGGTGGTTTTGGAAAAGGATGATATTGAGGAATTTGTAGGCTACGATACGTTGGAAACACAAGTCAGGATTACAAAATACCGAAAAGTGGAAAGCAAAAAGGAAGGCGAAATGTTCCAACTCGTTTTCAACTTAACGCCATTTTATCCCGAAGGCGGTGGCCAAGTGGGCGATAAAGGGTATTTAAAAGCTGCCGATGGCGGGATTACTTATATTGTTGACACCAAAAAGGAGAACAATTTAATTATCCATTTTTCCAAAACGCTTCCGCGAAATTTGGAAAGTACTTTTAAAGCAGTAGTTGACGAAAATCAGCGCAGCCGAACTGCTTCAAACCACACGGCAACGCATTTGCTGCACCAAGGGTTGCGAAGCATTTTGGGCGAACACGTGGCGCAAAAAGGAAGCATGGTCCACAGCCGGAATCTGCGTTTTGACTTTTCCCATTTCGCAAAAGTGTCGGATGAAGAATTGAAACAAGTTGAGGATTTTGTAAATGCGCGAATCCGTGAAGGAATCGCTTTGGAAGAAAGAAGAAATATTCCGTACCAACAAGCCATTGACGAAGGCGCAATCGCACTTTTCGGGGAAAAATATGGCGATGCTGTGCGGGCCATAAAATTCGGGAAATCGATGGAATTGTGTGGCGGAACCCACGTTCCAAATACTAATGATATTTGGCATTTCATCATTACTTCGGAAGGTGCGGTTGCTTCGGGAATTCGAAGGATTGAAGCAATTACCGGCGATGCGGCCAAACAATATTTTATTGACAGAAGTGAATCTTTTTCCTCCATTCAAAAAGCGTTGAACAATGCGCAGGATCCCGTAAAAGCGGTGGAAAATTTGCAGGAAGAAAACAGCAATTTGCAAAAACAGCTTCAGCAATTGTTGAAGGATAAAGCGAAAAATTTAAAAGGCGAATTGAAGTCCGAAATTCAAGAAATAAACGGAATAAATTTCCTTTCAAAAAAGATTGATTTGGATGCTGGAGGAATGAAGGATTTGGCGTTTGAAATGGGCGGCGAAACTGAAAATTTATTTCTCGTTTTTGGTGCGGAACACGACGGAAAGGCATTATTGGCGTGCTATATTTCAAAAGAATTGGCAACAGAGAAAAATCTCGACGCCGGAAAAATAATTCGTGAACTTGGAAAATACATTCAAGGCGGCGGAGGAGGACAGCCGTTCTTCGCAACAGCCGGCGGAAAAAATCCTGCGGGAATTGAAGAGGCTTTGCAAAAAGCAAAAGATTTTCTCAAATAATGCTTTGCGAACTCTGCGCCTCTGCGGTGTAAATTTTACCGCAAAGGCGCAGAGAACGCAAAGTTTTTTACCTCTAAAAATGAAACTCCAAACCGAGATACCACTAAGCCCCGAAGAAAATCAAATTGATTATTCTTCAAAAATACTTTTGTTGGGAAGCTGTTTTTCGGAGAATATTGGGGCTAAGTTTGACTATTTCAAATTTCAGAATCTGCAGAATCCGTTTGGGGTAATTTTTAATCCTGTTTCTATTGAAAAATTAATTGTTCATGCGATTGAAAACCGAACCTTTTCCGAAGAAGATATTTTCCAACACAACGGAATCTGGAAATGTTTTGAAACCCATTCCGAGCTTGCTTCTTTGGATAAAATTGAATTTCTTCAAAATTTAAATACCGCACTTCAAAATTTACGGGAAGCGCTTTTTTCCGCAACACATATTATTTTTACCTTCGGAACTTCTTGGGTTTATAGGAATATTGACGCTTCGGCTCCGCTCAGCGACCGTGAAATTGTAGCCAACTGCCACAAACTTCCGCAGAAAAATTTCACGAAAGAGTTGCTTTCCATCGAAGAAATTTCAAAAAGCAATCATAATATATTTGAAAAAATTTCAGAAGTAAATCCAACCGCAACCCTTATAAATACTGTTTCCCCGGTTCGTCACGTTAAAGATGGTTTTGCGGAAAACTCACTCAGTAAGGCGCATTTGCTTTCCGCAATCCATAGCTTCATAAATCTAAAATCGTCAATCGTCAATCGAAAATCCTTTTACTTTCCTTCTTTTGAAATTATGATGGACGAACTTCGAGATTACCGCTTTTACGCCGAAGATATGCTTCACCCAAACAAAACCGCCATCGAAATAATCTGGCAAAAATTTTCAGAAGTTTGGATTTCTCCGGAAACCGAATCCCTTCAAAAGGAAATTGCATCAATTCAAAGTGGTTTAAATCATAGGCCCTTCAATCCAGAAAGCGCGGAACATCTTCATTTTTTAGCAAAACTGAAACAGCAAATATCTTCGATTAAAAAAATCTTTCCGCACATCGAATTTTAGGAATCGTACATCCAAAATCGTACTTCCAAAATCAATATACGACAATTGCCGTATTGTCCACCTTTGGGCATTACGCCAATTTTACCCCAACAAATAATCACGTATTCGCCCTGCGCGGAACACTAAACCCAAACGAAAATGAAAATATTCAACAAAACAATTTTAGTAGTAATGGCAGTTGTAGCCATAAGTTTAACTTCGTGTAAAAAAGACGACGATGGCGGTGGCGGCGGTGGCGCGGCTTCCGGTACAGTTCAAGCCAAAGTCGCTGGATCTGAATATAAGTCTGACGCTGCTTTAACCTCTGCGGTGCGCACAGATGCAAACGGCACCAGCAGTGTGATGATTACCGCAAACACAATGAACGGTAGAAACATAACCCTATCAATCATGGGCGGTTTTGAGGGAGTGGGTACATATGACATTGGCGGAGGCGCAAATGTTTTTGGAAATGCAAGTTATACCGAAGTGGACGTTGCCAACCCTTCAGATTCTGAAACTTGGGTTGCACCCTTTGACAGTACCATTGCTGGAAAAATAAGCGTTTCGGAGGTTTCCGATACTTCTATTAAAGGCACCTTTAACTTCAAAGGAAAAAACGCTGACGGCACTTTCAAAGAAATTACGGAAGGTTCTTTCGATGTAAATTTTCAATAGTAGGGAGCTAAAAAGAAAATCTCATAATGTTGAGGTTTTTACGTGGGCCGGGGACGAAACGCAAGTTTTTTCTCCGGTTTTTTTAAGCCCCACCCAGCCTCCCCAAAGAGGAGGGGCCAATTAAAAATTTCCACTTTTTGGGGGCAAAAGGGCAAATACGTCAATTGACATATTGATTTTAGCGTGAAATAAATTTATCTTTGTTTTAAGATTTTTTAAAAAATTGCCTACTGACCAAATTATTTATAAACCGCAGGGGAAGTGAGGAGCTTTTGCGGTTTTGGAACCCCATGTTCAACCATGGGGTTTATTTTTTTAAATAGGGCAATTGCCTTATATAGCAAAGAATGGAAATCCATTATCTTTAGGTTTTAAATTTACTTAAAAAATGTTTCTGCAATTTGCCATCACACTAATATTCCTGACCGCAGCCATTGGGTTTTTGGTTTGGTTTTTTATTGAAAACAGGGCACAGTCGCGGCTCCACCATCAAAACATCGCTTCGTTGGAAACGGCCATTTCCACCAATCGCTTTCAAATAAATTTTAGAAATTCAAATTTTAACAACTATGATTTTTTAAAATTCAATTTAAAGGAATCATTGATAGTCCAACAGGAAATCCAACTATAATTTTATGAAGCGATTTATGCTGCAACTCTTTTTTTTCCTTAGCATCACGGCTTCCTTTTCACAGGAAAAAAGCACTATAGATTCCATCAACAAACTTTACGTTCAAGGGCTCAACATTCCACAGGATTCCGTCGTTTCCCTGTTTCAGAAAAATTTAAATGATGCTGAAAAAATAAATTATGAACTGGGAATGGCAGACGCCTATTCGCAATTAAGCTTGGTTTATGGCTATCAGGGAAAATATGAGGAAAGCGCAAAAAACGCTATTGAAGGCATAAAAATTTACGAAAAGTTGAACAAGTTAGACCGTGTTGCAGATTATTACGCCGAAATGGGCTACAGCATGAAATACCGCGATTTAAAACAGGCGCTCTATTATATGCAAAAGGGAAAAGCTATTGCCGAAGCGAATGATTTTGAGAACGAACTGAAGGATATTTACAACAATTACGGCGTGCTGAAAGAAATCAATAAAGAGCTTGACAGCGCCGCATTTTATTTTGAAAAGGGCCTTGCAATAAAGAAAAAACTTAACGATACCATCGGCATTCCGTACAGTTGGAGCAATATGGCGGGGGTTTATGGGCTGCAAAAAGATTTTTCAAAAGCGAGGGAATTTTTCAACAAATCGCTCCAACAACGATTGCTTTGGGCAGATTCCTTGGGGATTGCCGAAAATTACACACAATTGGGAGAAGTCTATATGGCCGAAGAAAAATGGAACGAAGCAATTCCGCTGATGCACAAATCGTTGCCCATTTCATTGAAAAAACAATACCAAAACCTTACGCAATACAATTACAAAATGCTTTCGGATATTTACAAAATACGGAACAATGCAGATTCTGCCTTGTATTATTTTGAACAATATTCCGCCGTAAAGGACAGCGTCCACAGCATAAAAGTGCAGGAAAGCATTGCCGCGCTGAACATTGAATTTGAAACCGAAAAAAAGCAAAATGAAATCCTGAAACAACGCGCCCAACTCGCCGAAAAGGATTTGGAAATGCGCCGCAAAAACACCATCATTTTCGGAAGTTTGGGCCTTGCTTTGCTTTTGGGATTGTTGGGATATTTATTTTATAACCAGCAAAAATTGAAAAATCGCCAACTTCAAAAAGAAAGCGAACTGAAAACCGCTTTGGCAAAAATAGAGACCCAAAACAAATTGCAGGAGCAGCGCCTGCGCATTTCGCGCGATCTGCACGACAACATTGGCGCGCAGCTCACTTTTATCATTTCCAGCATTGACAATCTGAAATTCGGGTTTACCGATATTAGTGAAAAACTGGGCCAAAAACTCACCGGCATCAGTCAGTTTGCTTCCCAGACAATTTATGAACTGCGCGACACCATTTGGGCGATGAACAAGGAAAACATCACTTTTGAAGACCTGCAAGCCCGCATCGCAAACTTTATAGAGCAGGCCAAAAATGCTTCGGAAAAAACCGAGTTTTCTTTCAATATTGAAAAAAATGTTGATGAAACCCACGTCTTTTCATCCGTGGAAGGCATGAACATTTACAGGATTATTCAGGAAGCCGTGAACAATGCGCTGAAATATGCCGCCGCCGATGAGGTTGAAGTAAATATTTCAAAAGAAAAAAACAAGCATCAAATTGAAATAGCAGACAACGGAAAAGGTTTTGATCCCAATACAACTGAAATGGGCAACGGTTTGAACAATATGAAAAAACGCGCCCGCGAGATTGGCGGAACACTCCAAATTAAATCCTCAAAAAAAGGAACCTCCATTTTGTTGATAACAGCGTGATTCTTCAATAGCTTAAATTATAAACAATTTTAAATTAGTATTTTTAAAAAACTTAAACAACCAACCAAAAAATGCTAAAGATCGCCATCGTTGACGACAACACATTCCTGATAAATGCTATCAAGGAAAAACTTTCTTTTTTTGATGATGTTTCGGTAAAGCATACATCTTTGAACGGCAGTGATCTGCTCACAAAACTTCAGGAAAAGCACAATCTCGATATAATTTTGATGGACATCGAAATGCCAGTTTTAAACGGAATTGAAACCACGCAAATCGTAAA
>JBEBRF010000061.1:0-14457 GCA_040394975.1 Aequorivita soesokkakensis | reverse complement strand
CCCCGCGCAACCCGAAAGTAACCCTGCGCAACCCATGAGTAACCCCGCGCAACCCGAAAGTAACCCTGCGCAACCCATGAGTAACCCCGCGCAACCCATGAGTAACCCTGCACAACCCATGAGTAACCACACCCAGCCCATGAGTAACCCCGCGCAACCCATGAGTAACCCCGCGCAACCCGAAAGTAACGACCCGGAATTCAAATGCAATCCCACACAAACCCCCGAAAATACCCATACCACCAAATCCCTCGCCCAATACATACAGGAAATAATAGCCTTGCGAACCCTTTCCGAAGCAGAAAAAAAGAAATACCTGCACGACAATTGGCTCGCGCTGAATTATTTTGAACGCTTCGTCTTCAACAAAATAATAACCGGAAGTTTCCGCATAGGCGTAAGCCAAAAGCTGATGACCCGCGCCCTTTCCAAAGCCACGGGAATAGACGAGGATATTCTTGCCTATAAATTAATGGGCGATTGGACCCCGGAAAAAACCACCTATAAAAAACTGATTTTAGAGCAAAACGAGGAAGATTACCTCAGCAAACCGTACCCGTTTTATTTGGCCTATGCGGTTGAAAATAATTTTCAGGAAGAATTGCACCCCATTTCAGATTGGAGTTTTGAGCATAAATGGGACGGCATTCGCAGTCAAGTAATTATAAGAAACGATGAGGTTTACGTATGGTCGCGCGGCGAGGAATTGGTCACCGATAAATATCCCGAATTTCAAAAATTTCTCAAAGTAATTCCCAACGGAACCGTCATCGATGGCGAAATTCTTCCTTTTGGCGAAGGCGAAATAGGAAATTTCAATTCGCTTCAAACAAGAATTGGAAGAAAGAATATTTCAAAAACACTTCTGAAAAAAACGCCCGTAATTTTGAATGCGTATGATTTATTGGAATGGAACGGCGAGGATATTCGGCAGAAACCTTTTTTGGAAAGAAGGAAAATTTTGGATGAATTGATAAGCAATATTAATTCCGAAGAAATCGGAATCTATTTAAGCGAAACAATGCATTTCGAAACCTGGAAAGCCGCCGCCGCTGAACGCGACCGTTCCCGGGAAAAAAGAAGCGAAGGCTTGATGCTGAAACGAAAGGACTCCCCGTATCTCGTTGGAAGAAAAAAAGGCGATTGGTGGAAATGGAAAATAGATCCGTTCACAATCGACGCAGTGTTAACCTACGCAATGCGCGGCCACGGAAGGCGTGCAAACCTATATACAGATTACACTTTTGCACTTTGGGACGAAGGCGAATTGGTAACATTCGCCAAAGCATATTCCGGATTGACCGATGCCGAATTTCGGCAAATTGATGCGTGGATAAAACGAAATACATTGGAACGTTTCGGCCCGGTGCGCAGCGTAACCCCACAGCACGTTTTCGAGATCGCTTTTGAGGGAATCGCCGAAAGCAGCCGCCACAAAAGCGGTATCGCCACCCGTTTTCCCAGAATTATTCGCTGGCGAAAGGACAAACCAATTGAAGAAGCAAATACTTTGGATGATTTAAAAGCGCTGATCCCCAAATGAAAAATGCCGCACTCATTTCAATTGCAGAGGATTGGTTTCACAAAAAAGGATGGAAATCATTTCCATTCCAGCAAAAAACGTGGAAAGCCTTCCTCGACGGCAAACACGGCCTATTGAACGCCCCCACCGGTAGCGGAAAAACCTACGCGCTTTGGGTTCCCATCGTACTTCAATATTTAAAGGAAAATCCCGAATACAAAACAAAACATACCAAGGGTTTAAAAGCAATTTGGATAACCCCGCTGCGCGCCCTTTCCGTTGAAATCCAGCAAGCCGCGCAGCGTTTCGCCGATGATTTGGGCACGGGCTTGACCGTTGGAATACGAACCGGAGATACTCCCCAAAGCGATCGCGCAAAACAAAAACGCCAAATGCCCGATTTGCTGATTACAACTCCGGAAAGTTTAATGCTTTTGTTAGGTTCAAAAGGTTACGACAAAACCTTCAAAACCCTTACCGCCATTGTGGTGGATGAATGGCACGAACTATTGGGAAGCAAGCGCGGCGTGCAAATGGAACTCGCCCTTTCCCGCCTAAAAACCATTTCCCCCAAACTGCGGATTTGGGGAATTTCAGCAACCATCGGAAATCTGGAGGAGGCAATGGACGTGCTTTTGGGCACTTCGGTTTCGCTCAGTGACCAGCCCAAATTGGTGGCTGAGCGAAGCCGAAGCAACCCACGGGAGAATGCTGTTTTAATAAAAGCAAGCCAAAAAAAGAAAATAGAAGTCCGCTCAATCATCCCCAAAACAATGGAAACCTTTCCGTGGCGCGGGCATTTGGGACTGCACCTTTTGGAAGAAATAATTCCTATTATAAAAGCCAGCAAAACCACGCTGATTTTTACGAATACCCGCGGACAGTGCGAAGTTTGGTTTCAGAAAATACTTGAAAAACATCCGGAATTCGCTGGCGAAATCGCGATGCACCACAGCAGCATCGCTAAGGACACGCGGCTTTGGGTGGAACAGGCCATCCGCAACGAATCGTTAAAAGCAGTTGTTGCCACTTCAAGCTTGGATCTTGGGGTGGATTTTGCTCCGGTGGAAACAGTTATCCAAATTGGCGGGCCCAAAGGGGTCGCAAAATTTCTGCAACGCGCCGGCCGGAGCAATCACCGTCCGGGCGAGCCTTCGGTGATTTATTTTTTGCCCACCCACGCTTTGGAACTTTTGGAAGCTTCGGCATTAAAAAGAGCGGTAAAGGAAGAAGTTGTTGAAGATAGAATGCCGTATTTGCTGAGTTTCGACGTACTCATTCAATATTTGGTTACGCTTGCGGTCGGTGACGGATTTTTTCCGAAGGAAATCTTCCCCGAAATAAAAAGTACATTTTGTTTTCAGGGAATTACCGAAGAACAATGGAAATGGTGCCTAAATTTTATCACATTGGGAAGCCAAAGTCTGCAGGCCTACGACGAATACAAAAAAGTGGAAGTGACGCCCGAAGGCCTTTTTAAGGTGGAAAGTAGGCAAATCGCGATGATGCACCGGCTGAGCATTGGCACCATAGTGAGCGATAGTATGATGCATGTAAAATACGTTTCCGGCGGATTTATTGGCACGATTGAAGAATGGTTTGTAAGCAAAATGAAACCCGGCGACACCTTTGTTTTCGCGGGCCGTACTTTGGAATTGGTTCGAATTCGGCAAATGAATGCGCAGGTTCGGAAATCCTCAAAAAAATCTGCAAAAGTTGTCAGCTTTATGGGCGGGCGTTTGCCCCTTTCTTCGCAAATGAGTAAAATTTTAAGGGAAGAAATGCAAAGCGAAGCCGACCACAAACGAAACACCCCGGAATTGAAGGCGCTGAGCCATATTTTTGATAGGCAGGAACGCGAAAGTATTGTGCCCGGCGAAAACGAATTTTTAATTGAAACCTTCAAAACCCGCGACGGGTATCATTCAATTTTTTATCCTTTTGAGGGCCGATTTGTGCACGAGGCAATGAGCAGTTTGCTGGCATATCGCATCAGTTTGCTGGCGCCCATATCGTTTTCTTTGGCTTATAATGATTATGGTTTTGAACTGTTGAGCGATCAGTTTTTGGATATTCAGACCGTGCTGGACAACAATCTGTTTTCTGCGGAATATCTTTATCAAGACCTTCAGAAAAGTTTGAATTATACGGAATTGGCACGCCGGAAATTCCGTGATATTGCCGTAATCAGCGGCATGGTTTTTCAAGGTTATCCGAACAAAATCATAAAAACTAAACATTTGCAAAGCAACAGCCAATTGCTTTTTGACGTATTCCGCGATTACGAGCCGAACAATCTTTTGTACCTTCAAGCCTATCGCGAAACTTTTGAGCAACAATTGGAAGAAGGCAGATTACGGCAAGTTTTGGAGCGAATCAATTCGCAAAATATAATTTGGAAACAATGTGAAAAAGCAACGCCGTTCAGCTTCCCCATAATTACTGACGGCCTTCGGGCGAAACTTTCTTCGGAAAAATTGGCGGATAGGATTCGGAAAATGACATTGCAGTTGATGAAGTGATTTTACAGTTCCAAAAACTCCCTAAAATTTTCAGTAGTAACAACTTCCACAGATGTTTGATAGGTTTCGCCAAACAATTTCGGGATTTTTGCTTTTGCGGTTGGACTAAATTTGAATTCGAAGCCTTTTATTGCTCCGGCATCTTCTTCCACATAATTAATTTCCTGTTGCCGCACGGTTCGCCAAAAGTACATCCGTGCGTCACTTTTGGAATAGCGCAAGACTTTCAGCCTTTCAGCCATTAAAAAATTTTCCCATAAAGCGCCTTTATCCGCGCGGGTTTCCAGCAGATTTAAATTTCCGATTACGGCATTTCGGACCCCGTTATCATAAAAATATATTTTGTGGTTGGTCTTTATTTCATTGCGAAGATTTTTGCTGAAGCTTGGCAATTTGAACACCACATACGCCTTGCCCAACATATCGATATAATTTGAAACGGTGTTTTTGTCAATGCCAACCAGTTGTGAAAGCTCATTGTAGCTCACTTCATTCCCAATCTGGAATGCAAGTACACGCAAAAGTTTGTCCAAAACTTCAGCTTTTCGAATGCCGCTCAAGGCGAGTATGTCTTTATAAAGATAGCTGCTCACAAGTTCTTTCAGCACCTCCTTTTCAGAACCAATTGAAGTCAGTACTTCCGGATACATCCCATAAATCAAACGAATATTTAGCTGTTGTTTTGCTTCCAAATAACCCACAGTGTTTTCCATCTCGTTCCACGAAATGGGGAAAAGTTCAAACTCCCATTTCCGGCCCGTAAGGGGTTCGTTTATTTGGTTGTTAAGGTCAAAAGCAGAAGAACCGCTGAGCAATAGTTGTACATCCTTAAATTGATCCGTTATAATTTTTGAAGTAAGTCCAATGTTTTCAATGCGTTGCGCCTCGTCAATAAAAATGGTTTTTTTTTCGCCTATAATGTTTTGTAGTTCTATTGTATTGGGCGAATTTAGCAGTTGACGCACAGTTGGATCATCTCCATTCAAAAAGAGAAAATCCTTATTTTCCAAAATTTTGCGAATCAAAGAAGTTTTACCAACTTGTCTTGGCCCAACAAGCACTATCGCTTTTCCATTACCCAATTTATTCTCAATTTGGGACTGACATTTTCTTATAAATTGCATAATCGGGGATTGTATTCACCAAATATACGTATTTTTGGTGAATACGTTCCCTGAAAATTCAAATTTATTAAGTTTCTATTTGTATTATTTTTGTAAACCATGATCCAAAACCTTCAAATCCAAAAACAAAATTTTACATTACACCCTAGTGGCGCAATTTTCTGGAACGAAAAGAAAATGCTTTTGATTGCCGATGTGCATTTGGGAAAAGTAGCCCATTTCAGAAAACACGGCGCGGCAATTCCAGCAAATGCTGCGTTTCAAAATCTGGAAAAACTCACCGAAATCTGCAATCATTTTCAGCCGGAAACCATTTGTTTTTTGGGCGATCTTTTCCACAGCAAACTGAACGAGGAATGGCGCGATTTTGAAAAATGGGTGGAATACACAAAGGCGAATGTGATATTGATTTCAGGGAACCACGACATTATTCCGAAGTATTTATACGAAGATTTGGGCGTAAAAGTTTTTGATGAATTGTTGCTCGACGGGTTTTTATTGACCCATCATCCAACTGAAATTAACGGGACTTTCAACTTTTCCGGCCACGTGCATCCGGGCGTGCGAATGCGGGGCGTGGGCAGGCAATATATGCGATTTCCGTGTTTTTATAAAACCGACAACCAACTTATTCTCCCTGCTTTTGGTAACTTTACGGGAAAACATATTTTAAAACCTTCAAAAATGGATGAAGTTTTCGCTATCGTTGAAGGCGAAGTGATTTGCGTTTCAAAGTAAATGTCAGTTCGAGCGCAGTCAAAACCTAATATTGACAAAAGAAATCCTAAGTTCTCGACTGCGCTCGAGCGGACAAATATTAGTTTTATGAAAAAGACACTACAAATTGCCAACACCATTGCTTTCGTAGCAACGGTTTTCATCAATTCCCTTTCAAATACGGGCGCAATAAATAATACTACCATTGGCGATATTTCTGCCACTTCCAAAAATCTTTTCACTCCGGCGGGTTATGCCTTTTCAATCTGGGGGCTCATTTATTTGATGCTTTTTGGGTTCATTATTTACCAAAGCCGAAGTATTTTCACCAAAGTCCGCGATGATGAATTCATTTTGAAAACGGGTTGGTGGTTCGTGCTTTCGTGTTTCGCAAATATTATGTGGATCACTTTTTGGCTTTACGGATTTATGGAATATTCCATTTTGGCGATTTTCGTTTTGTTGTTTTCGCTTATAAAAATTGTAATAAAAAACAGAATGGAATTGTGGGATGCGCCCATTTCCGTAATCGCGTTTCTGTGGTGGCCTTTCGTGATTTATAGCGGTTGGGTGACCGTTGCGAGCATTGCAAATGTGGCGGCTTATTTAACGAGTATTGCTTGGAGCGGCTGGGGAATTTCTGAAACAATCTGGGCAGTAATTATGATAATCATTGCTGGAATAATAAATCTAATGGTAACATGGAAACGCAATATGCGTGAATTCGCAATGGTTGGGGCTTGGGCTTTGGTGGCGATTTCCGTAGCAAATTGGGACGTGAACCAAACAGTTGTCTACGCCGCAATTGCAGTGGCAGCGATTTTAATTGTGAGCAGCGGCTATCACGGATTTAAAAATAAAGCCACCGGTCCGGTGAACAAATGCAGGGAATATTTTAAGAAGACGTAGGATTTAAGACCGCATCGCTATATGACTTAAGACAAAAAAACTCAAAAATCAGCAATCGTCAATCAGCAATCGTCAATCGTCAATCGAAAATCTAAAATCCCTCAAACCATTCCCTTAATATCATTCCCCCAAGTGGGGTAGGCAAAAATCATTGCTTTGATAGCCTCGGTGGTGAGTTTTCCGCACATCGCGAGAACGAAAAGATTGATCATTTCGCCCGCTTCGGAAGCGATAATGTGGGCACCCAAAACAATATTTCGTTTTTTGTCCACGATGGTTTTATAAGCATAAATTCCTTCATTGGTGCTTTTTGCGTTGTACCAATGGGGAACGCTTTTATATTCCACCACAAAATCGTAACCTTTTTTCTTCGCTTCTTCTTCAGTTAAGCCAATTGAAGCCAGTTGCGGAATGGTAAAAACCACAGACGGCACTGGCGGAAAATCCATTTTTGTTTGGTTTCCTTTTCTGATATTCATCGATACAATTCGCGCTTCCTGAGATGAAGTGGGCGTCAACGGAAGTGCACCGCTCGCCGAAACATCGCCGCAAGCGTACACATTTTTATTTGTTGTATTCTGAAGAAATTCATTCACGGAAATGCCGTTTTTTTCAAATGCCACGTTTCCCATTTCCAAATCCAGTTCGTCAATGGAAGGAACGCGTCCCGCGGTATTGAAAACCATTCTTGCATCAATTGAATCGGTTATGCCATTTTTTTCAAAGGAAATCCGATAGTTTTTTTGAAGTTTTTCCACTTTGGAAACTCGAGCATTGAAGATAAATTTTAACCCCAAATCTTCCGAAGCTTTTGTGAGGTGTGAAACAATATCGGCTTCAAAAGGGTCGAGTGGTCTGTCCCCAAATTCAACAATCGTAACCTTTGAACCACAACGTGCCGCGATATGTGCAAACTCCATCCCAATATATCCCGCGCCAACAAAAACAATGCTTTCGGGCAAATCTTCAAGTTCGAAAAAATCATCGCTCACCTTTAAATATTCCCTTCCCGGAATTTTAAGCGCCATTGGTTTTTGTCCAGTTGCGATTACTATTTTCTTTGCTTTAACCGTCTTTCCTTCCACCAAAAGCGTGTTTTCATCCAAAAATTTTGGGGATTGGTGGTACAATTCAATGCCCGCTTTTTTCAAATCTCTTTCCGTCGCTGCGGGAACGGCATACGTAAAAGTTGACTTAAATTTTTGAAGTGCCGCCCAATCAATCTTCGGAACTGAAACAATTCCCTTTCCTTTTAAATTTTCTGAAAGCTGCATCGCTTTAGTAATTCCCACCAAAACTTTTTTTGGATCACAGCCGCGCTGTGCGCAGGTTCCGCCAAATTCGCGGTTGTCGGCGATTGCCACTTTCATTCCATCCGCAGCGCAATCGTACGCCACATTTTTCCCCGCCGTTCCGGCCCCTATCACAAAAACATCGTATTCTTTTATTGCCATAAACCGAAAGTAGAGAAACCCGTAGGTTATTTGTGTTAGTGAAATTATAAAGTTGGGTTTTGCGGTTTGAAAAATAAAACTGCGTATTATCTTTGCCGCTCAATGAGCAAAAAACTCGTTACTTCACTTTATTCACAGTCTTCGAAAACACGAAAACTGGGGGAAAGTATTGCCATTTCGACGGAGTCTATACTGAGAGGAGCCGAAGTACTCAATGACCAAAAGAGCTCGGTGGCTGAGCGGAGTCGAAGCCACAATATTACCGTTTCAGGCCTTGTTGGTTCTTCCCTTTCAATGGTTTTGGCTGAAGTTTTTACGACTTCGGAATTGCCTTTTCTTTTGATTTTGAATGACAAAGAAGAAGCCGCTTACCATTTGAACGATCTCGAAAATCTATTGGGCGACCAAAATGTACTTTTCTATCCGGGAAGTTATCGGCGACCGTACCAAATAGAAGAAACCGATAACGCCAATGTTTTACTGCGAAGCGAGGTTTTAAATCGAATAAATTCCCGCAAAAAACCCGCACTGATTGTAACCTATCCCGAAGCGCTTTTTGAAAAAGTGGTTACGCGAAAAGAACTGGAAAAGAATACTTTAAAAATTACCGTAAACGACCAACTTTCCATCGAGTTTGTGAATGAGGTTATGTTTGAGTACAATTTCAAACGCACCGATTTTGTTACCGAACCCGGCGAGTTTTCAGTGCGCGGCGGAATTTTGGACGTGTTTAGTTTCAGCAATGACGAACCATACCGCATTGAATTTTTTGGCGATGAGGTTGACAGTATCCGCACTTTTGATGTGGAAACGCAGCTTTCGCTGGAACAGGTGAAAAAAGTTTCGGTCATTCCAAATATAGAAAGCAAAATGGTGGATGAAAATCGCGAAAGTTTTCTGAAATATATTGCTTCTAAAACCGTAGTTTTTCTGAAAAACGAAGAACTTTTCAGTAGCGCGATCGACAATCTTTTCAAAAAAGCGACCGAAACTTTCAACGCCATCGATTCAGAAATAAAACGCGCAAAACCCTCGGAATTGTTCTGCACTTCGGAATTGTTGAAAACGCAATTGAACGATTTTACAAAAGTTCAACTAAAGAATTCTTCGATTTCGATTTCGATTTCAGATTCGATTTCGATTTCATTTTCTACAAAGCCCCAACCGTCATTCAACAAACAATTCAATCTGCTGATTGAAAATTTGAATGACAATTCCGAAAAAGGCTATAAAAACTACATTTTCTGCAGCAGCGAGCAACAGGCAAAACGGTTTCGGGACATTTTTGAAGATATTTCGACTCCGCTCAATACAGGTTCCGAACAAA
This sequence comes from Aequorivita soesokkakensis, assembly GCA_040394975.1. GTDB lineage: Bacteria > Bacteroidota > Bacteroidia > Flavobacteriales > Flavobacteriaceae > Aequorivita > Aequorivita soesokkakensis_A. The sequence goes on along the minus strand of JBEBRF010000061.1, from coordinate 4,882 downwards.
ATGTAAAACAGTTCGAAACCATTGTTTTTCCGCTGTTTCAAGGGTTTATTGACGACGATTTAAAAATTGTTTGCTACACAGACCACCAAATTTTTGAGCGCTACCACAAATTTCAACTGAAAAACGGATACGCCAAAAAACAAGCGATCACTTTAAAGGAAATCACCAATCTGGAAGTGGGCGATTATGTAACGCACATTGACCACGGAATCGGGAAATTTGGCGGGTTGCAGAAGATTGAAGTGGAAGGAAAAATGCAGGAAGCTATCAAACTTTTTTATGGCGATAGGGATATTTTATACCTCAGCATCCATAGTTTACATAAAATTTCAAAGTTTAACGGGAAAGATGGAAAGGAGCCCAAAATCTACAAATTGGGCAGCGATGCGTGGAAAAAATTAAAGCAAAAAACCAAAACGCGGGTAAAAGAAATCGCGTTCAATTTAATTGAATTATACGCCAAACGCCGAACGCTGAAAGGTTTCGCCTTTGATCCGGACAGTTATTTGCAGGCGGAATTGGAATCGTCATTTATTTACGAAGACACGCCAGACCAAAGCACGGCGACGGAAGACGTAAAAAAAGATATGGAAAACGAACGCCCAATGGACCGATTGGTCTGTGGTGACGTGGGATTCGGGAAAACGGAAGTCGCTATTCGCGCGGCTTTTAAGGCGGTTGACAATGGAAAACAAGTTGCAGTTTTGGTGCCGACCACTATTTTGGCGTTTCAACATTTCCGGACTTTTTCCGAAAGGCTTTCTGAAATGCCCGTAAAAGTTGATTATTTGAATCGGTTCAGGAATACAAAGGAGCGAAAAACCGTTTTGGAGGAATTAAAAAACGGCAAACTTGATATCGTAATCGGCACGCATCAATTGGTAAACAAATCAGTCGAATTTAAGGATTTGGGTCTTTTGATTATTGACGAGGAACAGAAATTTGGCGTAGCCGTAAAGGATAAATTGAAGACCATCAAAGAAAATGTTGATACGCTCACGCTAACGGCAACGCCCATTCCGCGTACGTTGCAGTTTAGTTTGATGGCAGCGCGCGATCTTTCAGTAATTACCACACCGCCGCCAAACCGTTATCCAGTGGAAACGCATGTAATTCGTTTTGGGGAAGAAAGCATTCGCGATGCCATTCGGTATGAAATCTCGCGCGGCGGGCAGGTTTTCTTCGTTCACAATAGAATTGAAAATATAAAGGAAGTCGCCGGAATGATACAGCGATTGGTGCCGGACGCAAAAATCGGCATCGGTCACGGGCAAATGGATGGAAAAAAACTGGAAGATTTGATGCTTCGGTTTATGAACAATGAATTCGACGTTTTGGTTTCCACAACCATTATTGAAAGCGGGCTGGACGTGCCGAATGCGAATACCATTTTCATCAACAACGCCAATAATTTCGGGCTGTCCGATTTGCACCAAATGCGCGGCCGCGTGGGTCGGAGCAATAAAAAAGCGTTCTGTTATTTTATCACGCCGGATTATTCCGCGATGACGGACGAAGCTCGAAAACGAATTACCGCTTTGGAACAATTTTCAGAATTGGGAAGCGGGATAAATATTGCAATGAAAGATCTGGAAATCCGCGGTGCGGGCGATTTGCTGGGCGGGGAACAAAGTGGATTTATAAATGAAATTGGGTTTGAAACCTATCAAAAAATTCTTGCCGAAGCAATTGATGAATTGAAGGAAAAGGAATTTAAATCACTTTACGAAGACACTTCGGCTGCGCTCAGTGACCGTAAATTTGTAAAGGAATTAACTCTTGACACGGATTTTGAACTTCTTTTCCCGGACGATTATGTAAATAATATAACCGAACGACTGAATCTTTACACAAAACTGAACGAGCTGAAAACCGAAGCCGAACTTCAAAAATTTGAAAAAGAATTGCTGGACCGTTTCGGGGAAATGCCAAAACAGGCCGAGGATTTGCTGAACAGCGTTCGCATAAAATGGATTGCAATTTCAATGGGCTTGGAACGCGTGGTGATGAAACAGAAAAAATTGGTGGGCTATTTTGTGGCCGATCAGCAAAGTTCGTTTTATCAAAGTGATGCTTTCACAAAAGTGCTTCAATACGTGCAAAGCCATCCACAAAAAGTAACAATGAAAGAAAAACAAACCCGAAACGGACTGCGGTTGTTGTTGACTTTTGAAGGAATTTCTTCGGTTGAAAAAGCACTTCGGGCTTTGGAGCCTTTTTCGGAATAAGTTCGTAATATCAACAAATGCCGTGCAAATGTCGGGTAAAATTCGCTTGAAAAATAGTGCACTATATTTACTGCCATCGTACTATTGCCCAATAAAATTTTAAGCAATGAAACAACCCGAACTCGGCCGAAAAATTTTGGAACTCCGCAAGCAAAAAGGTTTTACGCAGGAAGAACTCGTGGAGCAATGCAATATAAATGTGCGCACAATCCAACGAATTGAGGCCGGTGAAGTAATGCCGCGCAGTTTTACGTTGAAAACCATTTTGAATGTTTTGGGCGAGGATTTGGAAAATTTAAAGGAAGGAGAATCAGCCGAAAATTTCAATTTAAAAGAAGGTACATTTTCTTCATTTTATCTAAAACTTGCCTGGATTTGCGGCCTCATTTATTTCCTTACTGGTTTTGTGGAATTCGCGGTGGATTATGCCCGATTCTATGAAAATGAACTCATTATTTCCAAAGGCGCATACATCAGCATGAAATTTATTGTGATGCTGGCGTATATTTATTTTATGTGGGGGTTTGTTTTGAGCGGAAAAATATTCAATAATTATTTGCTGAAAATCGGAGCTTTCTATCTAATTGGCACAACCATTTTGTTTTACGGTTACGATATGGTTTCATTATATTTTGAACCGTTTTACACAGAATATGTTTTGGTAACGCAATCCATTTTCTGCGGAATTGGAAGCTTTATTTTTGGTTTCGCATTGTTGCGATTGGAAAAACCAATGGGAATGATTGCGAAGGTTGCGGGCGGACTGGAAATAGCTTGCGGCGTATTTTTTATACTTGTTTTTATGGCGTGGCTGGGACTTATATTTGTAATTCCTGCGGTGTTTTTACAGATTATTTTGCTTTATAAAATTGAGGAATTTGTGAAAGAAAAAACCACATAAAAACCTAACTTTGAATAAAATGAATCTCAATAGAATCGCCATGAAAAAATTGATTGCCCTATTTTCCGTGTTATTTGCTATTTCTGCAAATTCCCAAACCGAACTTCCAAAAAGCATTTACGATTTCAGCTTTACCTCTTTGGATGGGGAGCAGATAAAACTTTCCGATTATAAAGGAAAGAAAATATTACTGGTAAACACCGCTTCAAAATGCGGATATACCCCGCAGTACAAGGAACTGGAGGAACTCTATCAAAAATATGGCGAGAAGTTGGCCATCATTGGTTTTCCGGCGAATAATTTCATGAACCAAGAACCCGGAACCAATGAAGAAATTGCCACTTTCTGCGAACAAAATTACGGGGTAACTTTCCCAATGTCCGAAAAAATTTCTGTTAAAGGAAATGACCAAGCGCCAATTTATCAGTGGTTGACTTCAAAGAAATATAATGGGGTGAAAGACAGTAAAGTGAAGTGGAATTTTCAAAAATATTTGATTGACGAAAAGGGCGCGTTAATAGCGGTTTTTGATTCCGCAGAAAAGCCGATGGGCGAGAAAATCCTTGGATATTTGAACAATTGAAAGTTTTTTAAAAATGATAAAAGGCATTTTCAAAATGCTCCAGTTTCTCCATTTTCTGGTTTTTTAGAATCGCAATAATATCGAAACGCACTTCCACATTTAATTCATTTGAAATTATATATTCATTTGCGGCTTTTACCAAAAGTTTGATTTTTTTTGGCGTTACAAAACTTTGCGGATCCCCGAAAAAATCGCTGTTCCGGGTTTTTACTTCCACCATTACGATTGTGTTTTCCTCCTTTTGGGCAATTATATCAATCTCCGCTTTATCAAAAAAGAAGTTTCTTCGAAGTATTTTATAGCCGCTGCGGAGCAAATATTGGGCGGCAATTTCTTCACCAATTATTCCGAGTTCGATATGATCGGCCCTTTTGTTTTGGGATTTTTGATTGTCCATTTACGATTTTTTTAATTTGAAAATTGAACATTGATAGTTGAGGATTGAACATTCAATTCAATTTCCCTTCCCAAAATCAAGGCCCGATTGTCATCAATATGTCCCGCCGGAAAGTTGAAACACACCGGATAATTATAGTCTGAAACTGCATCAAAAATAATCTCTTCCGCGGTTTTTCCGAAAGGAATTTTACTGTCGTGCATCCCCGTCATCCCGCCAACAATCAATCCTGCGAGATTTTTTAGCATTCCGTTTCGTTTCAAGTTCATCATCATTCTATCGATGTGATATAAATATTCGTCCAAATCCTCGATAAAAAGAATTTTCCCATCCGTATTTATTGCCGAATTACTGCCGCAAAGCGAATACAAAAGCGAAAGATTCCCGCCCACCAATTGGCCCCGAGCGCTTCCGAGTCTATTCAATTTTCCTTTCGAAACTACCTCGATTTTATAATTATTTCCAAAAAGAATTTCTTTAATTGAAGCTGAAGTTTCTGCTGATTTGTTCTCCAGATTCTGCAATATTTGCGCGTGAAAAGTTTCGATTCCAAAATTATGGATGTGCGAGTGCAGCGCCGTAACATCGCTATAACCAATAATCCATTTCGGGGATTTTTTAAAAGTTGAAAAATCCAATTTATCCAAAATCCGAACCGTCCCGTAGCCACCTTTGGCACACCAAATTGCCTTTATTTTTGGGTCGTCCATCATTTTTTGAAAATCTTCCGACCGCAAATCATCGCTTCCGGCAAATTGGTTTTCCTTGGCACC
>JBEBRF010000060.1:0-14493 GCA_040394975.1 Aequorivita soesokkakensis | reverse complement strand
ACTTGTGGTTGGTTAATAATCGGGGTTCCCATAATGCTTCCGAAAGTCCCCACATTGGTAACGGTGTAGGTCCCGCCCTGAATTTCGTCGGGTTTCAGCTTGTTTTCGCGGGCGCGGTTCGCGAGATCGTTTACGGCTTTGCTCATTCCCACCAAATTCAATCGGTCTGCGTTTTTTATAACCGGAACAATTAAATTTCCATCGGGAAGTGCCGCGGCCATTCCGAGGTTTATATTTTTACGTTTAATAATATTGTTGCCATCAACGGCAATATTCATCATCGGGAAATCCTTCAGCGCTTTGGCGACTGCTTCCATAAATATTGGGGTGAAAGTGAGGTTTTCCCCTTCGCGTTTTGCAAAGGAATTTTTCACTTTATTTCTCCAGTTCCAAACGTTTGTAACATCGCACTCCACAAACGATTGAACGTGGGCGGAAGTTTGTGTACTTTCAACCATGTGGTGGGCAATGAGTTTGCCCATTCGGGTCATTTCTATGATTTCATCTTCGCCGTTAACAGAAATTGCAGCTTTTGGTTTTGCAGGTTCCGCAGGCTTGGCTTTCGCTGTTTCGGAAGTTTGCGCTTCGGCTCCGCTCAACGGCCCAGATTTAGGAGTGGAAGAACGGGTTTCAATATAGCCCAAAATATCGTTTTTGGTCACGCGGCCATCCTTTCCGGTGCCGGAAATTCCGTCTAATTCCTGTTGTGAAATCCCTTCCGCGGAAGCGATATTTTTTACCAAAGGCGAATAGAAACGCCCTTCGGCATTTTCAATTGGTTGGGTTATTTCGGTGGCGGACTGTATCTGTTTTTCAACCTGGGGAACACTTTCGGGAACCGATAACTCCTCAGCAGTTTCGGATTGACCTTTGTCCTTTCCTTTGGTTTCGATTATTGCTATTGTTTGGCCCACTTGCACCACATCATCAACGTTGAAAAGTTTTTCCACCAAAACGCCATCAACCTCGCTGGGCACTTCGCTGTCCACCTTATCGGTCGCAATTTCGAGTACCGCTTCATCGGCCTCAATGGTGTCGCCCACTTCCTTTAGCCAGTTGGTTAGGGTCGCTTCCGCAACGCTTTCGCCCATTTTTGGGAGTTTCAATTCAAATTTTGCCATAACTGTTTTGATGTACGATTTTCGATTTACGATTTGCGATTTGCGATTTACGATTTACGATTTACGATTTACGATTTACGATTTTTGGAGCGCTGTGCTTTCTTTAAAACGTTTGCAAAATTAGTTAAAATTTGTTCGTTTCAACTTTCAAATTTCCTAAAAAACAACAACCCCGCCCTTTTCGTCGCTTTGGTCGCTCCCAATTATAAAATTGCAGCCGGGCGGGCGAATGCGGAAAAGATTGCCATGTCCCTTTAACTGTTGCATCAATTTGAAGATTTCTTTATAGGAAATATACTCGGCATCAAACACAAACAAGCTGTTTTGAAGGATAATCTGCGAGTGCATATTCTTTGAAACCATTTGAAAAACGGTAGCGGTTTCCGTGGAAAGTGTTTCTAAAAGCTCGATGTTTTCAGTGAAAAAATAATTTCTTTCCAACTTTGGAACCGGCGCCAGCTTTTTTTCAGCTGAAATTTTCCGTGCTTTTTTGGCTAATGCAACTCCCGCAGAAACCGAGCTTTCGAGCAAAAAATTTCGGCTGAAATGCTTTCGGTAAAAAATCTGCATTGCGCCATAAAAACGTTCAAAATAGGCATCGTCCTTTTTGGTGCTTTCGCCTTTGTAATGAAGCACCGTTGAATCTCCCAAATAATGGTTTTTATAGCCCGCCTGCGTTATTTTATAGGAAAGGTCAATGTCTTCGCCGTACATAAAATAGGCTTCGTCAAAACCTCCAACTTCGTTGTAAACGCTTCTTTTTAAAAGCATAAACGCGCCCACTAACACCTCAACTTCCCCTTGGGATTTTTCTGAAATATGGTTTGCATAATATTTCTCGGTAAAACCTGTTAGCTTCAGCAATGAAACCTTTGGGGTTGGCAGATTTCTTTTGCTCTCGGGAAGAAAATTTCCTGTGCCATCCATCAAATAAGCGCCCAACGCACCTATGTTTTCAACGCTTTCAGAATATGCGATTGTTTTGTGAAAAGTATCTTCGGCAACGGCGGTATCCGGGTTTAGAATACAAATATATTCGCCTTTTGCCACGGCCACCGCTTGGTTGTTGGCCTTGCTAAACCCCACGTTTTCATTGTTTTCAATTAAAGTTACGGTGGGAAAAAGGGTTTTGACCATTTTGCAACTTTCATCCTTGGAATCATTGTCGATCACAATTATTTCCGCGTCCAAATTTTCGATAGCTTTTTGTACCGAAAGCAGGCACTGCTCCAAAAAATAGCGCACATTATAATTAAGGATTACTACGGAAAGTTTCAATTTATATATTTTTTAGGGAAGCTTCAAACGGAATCCGGTGCAGAATGCTTCGGCCCAAGGTGACTTCATCGGCATATTCAAGTTCATCGCCCACCGAAATTCCGCGGGCAATTGTGGTGATAGTAATATTGTACGGTTCCAACTGTTTGAAAATATAAAAATTGGTAGTATCGCCTTCCATCGTTGAGCTGAGTGCGAAAATAAGTTCATTCACATTTCCGGATTTCACTTTTTCAACCAAAGAAGGAATTGTCAAATCTCCCGGACCAATGCCGTCCATTGGGGAAATTTTTCCGCCTAAAACGTGATAGTGGCCGCGGTATTGGCTTGTGTTTTCAATGGCCATCACATCGCGGATGTCTTCCACAACGCAAACCAAATGTCCATCGCGGCGGGGGTTGGCGCAGATTTCACATTGCTTGGTATCGCTGATATTATGGCAATTTTCGCAAAAATTTATCTCTTGGCGCATTTTCACTAAGCTCTTGGCCAATTTTTCAGCTTGTTGCTCGGGCTGTTTGAGCAGATGAAGCACAAGCCGAAGGGCGGTACGCTTGCCAATTCCGGGGAGTTGGGACATTTCGTTCACTGCGTTTTCGAGAAGTTTTGAAGAAAATTCCATAGCGATAATACTGCGGCAAAGTTAAAAAAAAATGCTTCAGGAAATAGTGCTATTCCTGAAGCATTCCAAATGCATATTATTTGGTTTTAGTTTATCAGCAGCTTTTTGGTGGCACTGCCTTCGGCTGTATTTAGACGAACAAAGTAGGTGCCGGCTACAAGCGAAGAAACATCTACTGTGTGCTTGTTTGCGATAAGCGCATCGGCTTCATAAATTAGAAGTTTCCCGGTTATGTCAAACACCCGAACTTCACCGTTTATTGCTTTTGGAAGTGCAATTGTGAACTCGGAAGTTGCTGGGTTTGGATAAATGCTTATCGTGCTTTCTGAAATTACCTCAGTGATACCAATGGTTGGCTCCACCAATGGAGAGGCCCAGAGACCGCGACCGTAAGTTGCGGCATAAAGCGTGTTTGTGGTTGAATTGATATCCAATTCATTGATTATTACGTTTGGCAGAAGGTTGCTGTAGGGTTGCCATTCGGTGAATGTGTCATCAATATAATATATGCCATAATCCATACCCAAATACAGGCCATTTTCGCCGTTATCGTCCCAGATTACCGCCAATGAGCTAAAATTGGGAAGGTTGAATTTATAGTTTGTCCAGCTTGTTCCGCCATCATTTGACACAAATACTTTGTCAAGACTTGAAGTTGCAACGGCTATTTTATCGGAATTTGAGGGATGGATTGCGATGGAGTTTATCACCCCGCCCGGTGTGGTCGTTGTGGCCCAATTAGTTGCGCCGGCGTCAGCAGTTCTGTAGAGGGTAGTCCCGCGGGAAGCATACATTACTTGGTTGTTTGATGAGGAAATTTTCAGGTTATCCAAATTGCCCCCAAGGTTTTGTGAAATAGGTGTCCAAGCGGCCCCAAAGTTTACAGATTTATATATAATGTTATAGCCTACATAAATCGTGTTGGGAAGTGTTGGGTCCTGTTCAAAAGGGGTGACCCAATTTCCGTTACCACTGCCGGGTTCGCTAAGGCCCACGTAGGTAGTACCGCCATTATTGGTTCGGTATAGTTGGCCAAATTGGCTGGTTCCATAGAAAATGCTGCTATTTGTTTTATCAATAAAAGACTCCATACCATCAGCCCCCAACCAGTCTTTCCATCCGGTTGCGGCAGTATAGAATGAGGTACCGTTGTCCTGTGAACCTCCCGAAACTATGACATCGGGGGTTTGGGATACTCCAATTTTATAAAATTGGCGAATGCCCATCCCCTCGGTCAAATCTTCGTAGTAATTGGCGGTAACGGTTCCAGTATTTTCCGATTTAAAAATACCGCCGTCGGTTATTGCAAAAAGGGTTGTTCCATAGAACAAAAGGTCATCCACATCGGCGTGGCAGTATCCAATATTTGCGGCAGCCGCGTTGCCCGGAATCCAATCAGAGGTGCAAGTGAAAGTAGTTCCGCCGTTCATGGATCTCCAAGTTAGAATACCGGCAATGTGCACTTCATCAACATTTGTTGGGTTTACCGCTATCCCCATATCGCGTGGGGCTTGGCCACTGTTGTCATTTCCGCTTGTGCTGTATCCAAAAAAGTTAAGGCTGCCGTGGTTCAGTTTCGTAAAACTGTCGCCACTGTTGCTGGATGTATAAAATCCGCCAAATCTGCTGTTTGCAGCTTCCAATACATACACCACACTGGGGTCATCTTCCGAAACTCCGATCATTTTGGGACCGTTGGCAAAACCTCCAATGGTAGTAAAGGTTGCTCCTCCGTCAGTTGATTTGTGGAAACCGCTTCCCGAAGCATAAACTACGGAAAGGTCGCCCGGTTTAAACTCTACGTCATAGCCGCGGTTGTCTCCGTTAATGATTTTTACCCAAGTGGCACCGGCATCCGTTGATCTGTAAATACCCACATTTTCGGCTGTGGCAAACATCATGTTTGTATTTGTGGGATTAATAAGGATTTTATTTACAAGACTGCTCCCCACCTGCCCGATTGAATTCCAAGTAGCGCCGGCATCGGTGGATTTAAAGATTTTTCCGGCGGTAGATCCAAAAAAGTAGGTATCTGGGTCTGAAGGGTGTATTGCTACGGAATACACTGAAAGATTTGAAAAATAATCATTAAGCGGTGTCCATGTTTGGGCACCATCTGTGGTGCGCCATACGCCGCCAGTGTTGGCGCCAATAATCATGTGGTCGCTATTGGCTTCATCAATGGAAAGACCTGTAATTCTGCCCACGCCGGGGTTCCAACCAGAAGTTGCATTCCACGAGGTTGGGCCCATTTCTTGCCAATTGTCTGCCAACACCGCACGATTTTGGGCGGTGCTGTTCAAATAGGCATTCCATCGTTGCAGTTCTTGCAAGCGTTCTTCGGTGGATGGAAGGTATCCGTTATCCTTTACCATTCGCAGGGCGTTGTATTCCCATCTTTTGAACTGTTTGTAGCCCGAGCCACGGCCTTTGTCCTTATTGGCAAAATAAGCCTCGGCATTATCAATAACATCCTGCACCTTATATGTGCCGGCGTCAATCATCTGAAGATATTCTTGTGCCTGCCCCGTAAGAGACCCAAAAAATAACGCAATAAGAAGTAATAGTTTGAAACGCATCTTTTTAATTTTTAAGTAGTTATATATTTAATTTCTCAAGAATTCCAAAAGTATTAAAAATTAAAATGATGGGGAAACCAATCTTTGTATTTTTACCAAAAAAGAATCCTTAATCCCTCAGTATTTAGCTTATGCAACCCTTACCCATATTGCTTTTAATTCTCGGTTATTTTCTGCTCTTGATTTTTGTATCATTTTTGACCAATAGAGGTGGCAGCAATGAAGATTTTTTTAAGGCAGGGAAGCAGTCTCCCTGGTATTTGGTAGCCTTTGGAATGATTGGCGCCTCTCTGAGCGGGGTTACGTTCATCTCGGTCCCGGGCTGGGTGGAGGCTTCAAAGTTCAGCTATTTTCAGGTTGTGCTGGGCTATATTGTGGGCTATGCCGTAATTGGCATGGTACTGTTGCCGCTGTACTACCGGTTGAATTTGACTTCAATTTATACTTATTTGGACGGCCGTTTTGGCAATGCTTCCTATAAAACAGGGGCTTCCTTTTTCTTGTTGTCGCGGATGGTGGGTTGTGCTTTCAGGTTATACTTAATTGCCATTGTGTTGCAAAGTCTTGTATTTGACGCTTTGGAAATTCCGTTTTGGGTTACCGTGACCATCACCATCCTGCTTATTTGGCTATATACTTTCAAAAGTGGCATAAAAACAATAGTTTGGACAGATACGCTGCAAACGTTCTTTTTATTGGGAGCCCTCGGCTGTGCTGTTTATTACATTTCGGACGAACTGGGAATTTCCGGCAGCAATCTAATCGGGTTTATTGCCGGAAGCGAATATTCCCAAATATTCTTTTTTGATGATTGGAAATCTGGTGACCACTTTGTGAAACAGTTTATCAGTGGGGCGTTTATAGCTATTGTGATGACGGGATTGGATCAGGACATGATGCAAAAAAACCTTACCTGCCGCAATTTGAAAGATGCCCAGAAAAATATGTTTTGGTTTACCATTCTGCTGACTATCGTGAATTTGGTGTTTTTGGCTTTGGGCGTGTTGCTTACCGTTTTTGCCCGTACCAAAGGGATTGATGCCAGTGGCGACACACTTTTTCCAATTATTGCCACACAGTCCGGGCTGGGAATAGGGCTTGCGGTTATTTTTATTTTGGGCTTGATTGCCGCAGCATATTCTAGCGCAGACAGTGCTTTGACCGCTTTGACCACTTCATTCAGCATTGATATTCTGGATATTGAAAAAAAGTATAACGAGAAAAAACAGGTGCGTATCCGGAAAATGGTGCATATACTGATGTCGTTGCTGATTATTTTGGTGATTATCGTTTTTAAATACGTCATCAACGATGCCTCGGTAATTTCAAAACTTTTTGTGTTTGCGGGATATACGTATGGGCCGTTGCTGGGCATGTTCGCTTTCGGGCTCTTTACGCGCTGGAAGATAAAAGATGTTTGGGTACCGGCCATTGCCATAGCCACCCCTTTCATTGGTTACGCCATCAGCGAGGCGAGCATGGCCTATTTCAACTTTGAGTTTGGTTTTTTTATTTTGATCTTAAATGGAATCTTGTCCTTTTTGGGGTTAATATTGATTCGTACCCAAAAGCACTAAGGTGCAGGCCACTTCAGAATCAATGTTATGCTCTTTAAGAATTTTATATAATTCCGGATTTTCAGTGCCGGGATTGAAAATAACGCGCTTGGGCTTCAAGGCCACGATGTAGTCATAATATTCCTCCTGCCTCCGTGGGTTTAAATAAAGGGTGACGGTATCTATATTTTCAAAAGGTTCTTTTTCAGTAGCAATGGGCACCCCGGCAACAATGCCTTTTTTCAGGCCAACCGCCGCTACACTGTGGCCATAGCTCACCAGCCTGTTTATGGCCAAATAAGAATAACGGCCCGGGTTTAAACTTGCTCCCAATACCAAGGTTTTTTTCATTTCAAAAAGTTTTTTGGAAATTACGATTCTCCTTTACCAACAATTCACAAATGTTCGTTAAAATGAAAATGGCAATGCAACAATATGGCATTTTGAACGTCTATTAATAATAGTAAGAAATTTTATTCTTTACTGCTACTTTTTTTACGTTGATGGTTAGTGTTAATAATTGCAGTAAAGATCCAAACCCGGGGCATAAGCTTCGGGTTTGTTCATTTTGGATGGAAGTTGTATTTTATTTCGTATTTAAGAGTAACGGTAATCTTTACGGGGCTTTCATCTGTGTACCTTCCTAAAAAGTTCATTTTTGAATAGTTTGAAATGCTTCTCCTTCCCGTAAAAAAACCTTTCATTTTGAAAAAGCCTTTTTTTGAATTTTATAGGGTCCTTACCATCTAATTACGGCGCTGCCCCATGTGAACCCGCTTCCAAAAGCCGCAAGCACCACAAGGTCACCTTCCTGTATTCTACCTTCTTCCCAGGCCTCTGTGAGCGCAATGGGAATGGAAGCCGCGGTGGTATTTCCATATTTTTGTATATTGTTGAAGACCTGGCTGTCGTTCAGTTTGAGTTTGTGCTGTATAAACTGTGAAATGCGCAAATTTGCCTGATGCGGAATCAACATATCTATATCTCCGGTTTCCAAGCCATTTGCGGCCAGGCCTTCCTGAATGACTTCCGCAAAACGGACCACTGCATGTTTAAAAACAAACTGTCCGTTCATCACAGGATAATAGGGAATATCAACCTGTGGGTTTTCGGCAATTAGCTCAGGCACCCAATGTCTGGTACTCGGGCCCTGCAGGGCGAGTTCATTTTTGTGCTGCCCTTCGCTATGAAGGTGTGTGGATAGAATGCCGCCGCTGCCGGTTTCATTTCGTGATAGCACCGCTGCGCCCGCCCCATCGCCAAAAATTACTGAAACACTTCGTCCGCGATCGGAAAAATCGAGGCCACCACTATGGTTTTCGCTCCCAATCACTAAAATATTTTTATGCATACCGGTCTTGATAAACTGATCGGCAACCGAAAGAGCGTAAATAAATCCACTGCATTGGTTGCGGACGTCCAGCGCTGGAATGGTTCGCATACCCAGCTTTTCCTGCACTTCTACCCCACCGCCGGGAAAGTACATGTCTGGGCTCAGGGTTGCGAAAACGATCATATCAATATCATTTGGAGTTAACCCCGCGCGTTCCAAGGCAATTTTTGATGCCTTGACAGCCATTACTGAGGTAGAGTTGCCGTCTCCTTTCAAAATGTGCCTACGTTCTTTGATGCCCGTACGTTCTTGGATCCAAGCGTCGTTTGTATCCATCAATTTGGACAAATCATCATTTGTAACTACGTTTTCGGGGACGTAATGGCCCAATCCAGTAATTTTTGAAGTGTACATGTATTGTTTTTTTAATAATAAGGGAAAGATAAGTATATCGCTTTTCTCTTTGAAATTAATTGCGGATTTTTAAATAGGAGCCCCCATAAAAAAAATGCCAAAAATAAAGTAGGACGCAAAAATATGCGCCCTACCTAAACAACCTAACCAATTAAATAATAGAATATTTTACTTTTTCATAGCAATTTAATATTCGATTATCTGCTTGTAAATATACCATACTTTGTTTAGTGCTATTGTTAAAGGATTAAACAAAGTTTTGTTAAAGTTTGGCGTGATGTAAGCCGAACTTCCTTTTTCAACACTTTTATTTAATACTTTTTAAAAATATTGATGGGATGGTTTTGGTCTGCAAAATCATTCCGAAAAGCTCTCAGGCTCATGTGACAACCTGACAGCATGGGAAGGCTTGGTATTTTATTTGACTAATTAGGAAATGAGTCAATAGAATAATTAAAATAAATTATAAAAAATATGAGCAAAGGAACTATTAATGTATCGGTGGACAATATTTTCCCGCTGATCAAGAAATTTTTATACAGCGACCACGAGATTTTCCTTCGCGAATTGGTTTCAAACGCAACCGACGCGACCTTAAAGATGAGGCATTTAACCAATATTGGCGAGGCACAGGGCACAACATACGGCAATCCAATTATTGAAGTGAAGCTGGACAAAAAGAAAAAACAGCTTCGCATTATTGACCAAGGAATTGGGATGACCGCTGAGGAAGTTGAAAAATACATTAACGAAATCGCTTTTTCGGGCGCGGAGGAATTCATAGAAAAATACAAAGATAAAAACGGAAAGGATGCCGGAATCATTGGCCATTTCGGGCTTGGTTTTTATTCCGCATTTATGGTTGCCGAAAAGGTGGAAATAATTACAAAAAGCTATAAAGACGAACCCGCCGTTCATTGGATTTGTGACGGTTCGCCGGAATTCACTTTGGAAAAAACCGACAAAAAAGAACGCGGAACCGAGATAATACTTCACATTGCTGAAGATTCCACAGAATTTTTGGAAGAAAGCCGTATTCGCGAGCTTTTGGTGAAGTACAACAAGTTTATGCCAATTCCCATTAAATTCGGAACACGCACCGAAACCCTTCCAAAACCAGAAGATGCAAAAGAGGAAGATAAAGCGCCAACACAGGAAGTTGATAACATAATCAACAATCCAACTCCAGCGTGGACAAAGCAGCCGACGGAGCTGGAAGACAAAGATTACAATTCCTTTTACAGGGAATTGTACCCAATGCAGTTTGAAGAGCCTCTTTTTCACATTCATTTGAATGTTGATTATCCGTTCAACCTTACGGGAATCCTTTATTTCCCGAAAATGACGAACGATATGAGCATTCAAAAGGATAAAATACAGCTGTATCAAAACCAGGTTTTCGTAACCGATAACGTGGAAGGAATTGTGCCCGAATTTTTGACGATGTTGCGCGGCGTTATTGACAGTCCGGACATTCCGCTAAACGTTTCCCGAAGCTATCTGCAAGCGGATGGCGCGGTGAAGAAGATTTCCAGCTACATCACCAGAAAAGTTGCCGATAAGCTGAAAAGCCTCTTCAACAACGACCGCGAAGGTTTTGAAAAGAAATGGAACGACATCAAAATCGTGATTGAATACGGAATGTTGACCGAGGATAAATTCTTCGAAAAAGCGCAGGATTTTGCACTTTATCCAACCGTTGACAATTCGTTCCATACTTTTTCAGAATTAAAGGAAAAAGTAAAAGATGTTCAAACTGACAAGGATGGAAATATTGTTATTCTTTACGCTTCAAACAAAGAAGAGCAGCATAGTTATATTGAAGCAGCAAAGGAAAAAGGTTATGAAATCTTGCTTTTGGATTCACCGATTGTAACACATTTGTTTCAGAAATTGGAGAGCAGCGAAGAGAAAATTTCGTTCGTGCGTGTTGACAGCGATCACGTTGAAAATTTAATCAAAAAAGATGACGAGCAAATTTCAAAACTTTCCGAAGAAGAGAAGGAAAACTTGAAAACATTTTTGGATACGGTTATTCCGAAGGAAAAATTCAGTGTGCAACTGGAAGCTTTGGACAGCAACGCAAATCCATTCATAATCACCGAACCGGAATTTATGCGCAGAATGAAAGATATGCAAAAAACCGGTGGCGGCGGTATGTTCGGAATGGGAGGTTTCCCCGAAATGTACAACCTTATAGTAAATACCAATCATGACCTGATTGGCGAAATTATCAATACCAAAACCGAAAAGAAAAAGGAACGTTTGGTAAACCAGGCACTCGACTTGGCACGATTGAGTAAAAATTTACTCAAAGGTGAGGAGCTCACAGCGTTCATAAAACGAAGCTATGAGATGATAAAATAATTTTTCCATCACTACTGAACCAGTAAAAGCCATTTCGTTCCCCGCGAAATGGCTTTCTTTATTGCAGCCGTAGCCATTTAACAACAGTATCCTTATCATGTATATTTTTTAACATAATTATTTATAATTCATAGTGCAAATGAGCAAGTTTTAACATATATTTATATGTTTAACTTCTAATATCATTAATTATGAAAAGAATTACGTATTGCATTACATTTTTGTTTTGCTTAGTTCTCTCCATTGGTGTATTTGGGCAGGCATCCGAATCGGTCAATGGCACTGTAACTACCACACTGCCCTTTATGGACTTCGGGCGGACATTTGTGAACACGGGAACCCACTACACCCCCGGTTCCCTTGCCCCCGGATTAATTTATGACAATGGCCCAATAATCAACGTGCCGCCCGACAGAAGCAGATTACAGAATACCGCTTTGGGAATGAACATTATTGGGTTTGGTGCACAATTGACTGCCAACAACAGGATGGCTGACGATGTTACGCTTACCGAAGATTATGACATCACTGAATTCCATTTTTATACCTACCAAACTGGCTCTACAACCACATCTACCATTACAGGAATCACCTTGCGGATTTGGGATGGGGTACCAGGCCTTGCGGGGAGCAACATCATTTGGGGTGATGCCACCACAAATGTAATGGCCACAACCACATGGTCAAATGTATATAGAGACACCGAAACTGCCAATGCCACAAACAGACCAATAATGGAGGTTATTGTGGAGCCGGTAGGCCTTACCTTAACAGCGGGAACTTACTGGCTTGATTGGAATTACAGTGGTTCCTTGGCTTCAGGGCCTTGGGCACCTCCCATTGCTATTTTGGGCCAAGCAAACACTGGCAACGCACTGCAATCATTAGGCGGAGGTGCATATAATCCGGCACTGGATTCTGCTCCGGGAACCAATGAACCCCAAGGAATGCCATTCCAAATACATGGCTCCGCGGTAGGCGGTGGTGGACCAGTTTCGGAATGCGCTACAGACACTCCGATTATATTTGATCCACCTTACGACATCAGTTCTACAATTACTGTAGCCGAAACCGGTTTAATCGGCACGAATCCAGGTGAGTACAACATAGATAGTGTGGTCTTTAATGTCCAGGACGGATGGGCAAGTGATTTAGAAATGACTTTAATCGCGCCTTCAGGAGCAACGCTTATACTTTCTTCTGGCAACGGAGGAGGCAGTGGCCTGGATTCAGCGGCGACACTAACTTTCACCGATAGTTCAGGGAATGATGTCACCGACTGGACGGGGGGGACACCCTTAGCTGACTATTTAGCAGAAGGTGATCTGTTGAACTCTTTTTTCGCGGGTGAGGAAGTTAATGGCGACTGGAATCTAAGGATAGTTGATTTTTGGGAAATTGCCGATGGCGGATCTTTAAATTCATTCTGTTTAAATCTTTCTACTACTGCGGTAGGAAATCCTCCGATAATTGCCTGTCCTTCTGATATCGTTGCAAATAACACGCTGGGTTCTTGTGGTGCGATTGTCAACTTCACCGGCGTAGCCTTTGATGACGAGGACGGTAATATCTCCGCCTCTATTATAGCTAATCCCCCAAGCGGAAGCACGTTCCCTGTGGGCGACACAATGGTAGAACTTTCCGTAACTGACAGTGATGGAAATACTTCAACGTGTTCGTTTATGGTTACCGTAATAGACAATGAAGACCCTGTGGCGATCTGTCAAGACATTACCATAGAGCTTGATCCTGTAACCGGAATTGCAAGCATTACTGGCGCCGACATTGACAACGGTTCTACCGATAACTGCGGAATTGCAAGCATGACCTTGGATATTTCTTCTTTCGATTGTTCTATGATTGGAACCAATACAGTAACTATGACGGTTACCGATGATTCGGGCAATACTTCAACTTGCACTTCCACAGTTACCGTTCAGGATCTTACTGCTCCCGAAGTATTCTGTGTGGGCGGTTTCGGAATTTTTAATGAAAGTGAGGATTTTGAAGGGGCTTCAGTGCCGGCAGGCTGGACAACAATTATTGAAGTTGGTGTTGCAAACTGGCAATTTGGCTCAGGAAACATGCCTTTAGGCCCTGATTTTTCTTCAAATGCCGCAATTTTTAATGATGATGCCGCAGGTAGCGGACAGACTAACCTTGTTAGATTGTTATCACCGGTATATGACCTTACCGGAGCATCCAACGTTATCGTTGGCTATGACGTTGCTTTCCAAGAATTTGGCGACCAGATCTTCACTGTAGAGGTTTTTGACGGTACCGCCTGGCAGGAAATAGCCCTTTATGATCAAAACTTGGCCTCTATACAAACGGAATCTATCGATGTTTCCGCATTTGCGAACCCAACATTCCAAGTACGTTACACCTATGATGACCTTGGCGGATGGGGCTGGGGAGCTGGCGTTGACAATTTCGCGCTAAGTTATGAAGCTGCCTCAGGAGGTGGACTTGATGTTTTCTTAGATGCAAATGGGATGGCAAGTGTGGATCCCAATGATCTTGTTACAGGAGTGAATGAAGCCTGCGGTTATACCATTACCGCTGGCGGTACGGGCGGCGGAACCATGGAAAGCCTTACTACAACTTTTGTAGGCGGAAATGGTAACTTCGGAAATATGTTCGACATAAACGCATTAACAGATGTTACCCTGGATTCATTTGATCTTAATGCCGATACTGGAGCTACATTTGATGTTGAAGTTTATGCAAAAACTGGAACTTGGGTAGGTTTCGAGGCTGATCCATCAGCATGGACACTGATAGGAACCGTATTGGGAGTGGTTTCAAATGGTGACGGAGTGGCAACACCCCTTAACTTGTCACTCAATTATGAAATGGCTGCAGGTGAAACCCACGCCTTTTATGTAACCCCCACTGATTTTTCTACTGGTGGATTGAATTATACCAATGGAACCGGTACCGGAAACGTATTTGCATCCGATGCAAACATAGAATTTCTTGAAGGTGGGGCAAGAGGGTATCCCTTCTCCGGAAGCACATTCCAACCCAGGGTTTTCAATGGAAATATTCATTACACCACTGGCGGAGGCTCCGGCTTAGACTTTACCTGTGCTGACCTTGGGGAAAATATTATTGAAGTAACCGTTACAGATGCTAGCGGCAACTCATCCACGTGTATGGCGGTGATAAACGTCATTGACAACATAGCCCCAGTAATCACCTGCGGCCCTCCCAGCGGTGT
>JBEBRF010000059.1:0-14568 GCA_040394975.1 Aequorivita soesokkakensis | reverse complement strand
GCTTTTCGCTTTTCGCTTTTCGCTTTTCGCTTTAAACCTTTTAACCACAAAGCTACTAAAAACCTTAAAGCATTGCGGGAAAGGTGACTTTAAAAGTGGTTTTTTCTTCGGAAGAATCAAGCGTTATCGTTCCGTTGTAGGTTTCAACAATGTTTTTTACCATTCCCAAACCAAGGCCCATGCCGCTGCTTTTGGTGGTGAATTGAGGTTCAAAAATGAAGCTTCGGTTTTTTTCGGGAACGCCAATGCCATTGTCGATTACTGAAATGCTCACTATATTTTCGCGATTTTCAACAATCACATCAATTCGCGGTTCTTCGGGATTTTTCTGCTCGATGGATTGGATGCTGTTTTTTACCAAATTCGTAACCACGCGAATCAATTGGGTCCGGTCAAAGCGGGCGCGGATCTCATCTTCTTCAGAAAAGAAATAAATGTAATCCTCATTAAAAATATCCAGTGCGAGTTTACTGATTTTCACAACATTCAAGGTTTCATCCTGTTGCGCGGGCATTTTCGCATAGGTTGAAAAGGCCGATGAAATTGAGCTCAAGGTGTCAATTTGCTGCAAAAGCGTGTTTGTGTATTCGGCAACTTTTTGGTCCACATCGGGGTCATTGCAATCAAATTTTCGGTGAAAACTCTGCACCGTCAAGCGCATCGGCGTCAACGGGTTTTTTATTTCGTGGGCCACCTGTTTTGCCATTTCGCGCCAAGCGGTTTCGCGCTCGCTGGCGGCAAGTTGTGCGGCACTGTTTTCCAGCTCGTCAATCATTCCGTTATAGGAATTTATGAGCGTGGCAATTTCCTGAGGCGTATCGCTGATGTGGATTTTTTTGTTACGTGTATCGAAACGCGTTTCGGAAAGTTTTTCGCTGATTTCCTTTAGGGAGCGCGTGATATATTTTGAAAGAAAATAGGAAATCGCCGCGGCCACGAGCAACATAAAAAAATAGGCAGAACCAAGCCGATACAAATAATCCGTAAGCTGTTTTGTGATAAAACCATCGTCCTCAATATATGGCAAACTCAGGATTGCCAACGGCTTGAAGTAATTGTCCGTGATATATGTATAGGAAGACTGGTACTTTTGGCCGCCTTCCTGAAATTCCTTTATATAGCTTTTTGTGGGTGAATTTTGAAGCGCATCCAGTTCGTGCCGTGGCAGTGGCGGGGTAATGGTGTCCTTAAAAAATGAGGGTTTTGATGATTTTAAAAGATTTCCTTCCAAATCATAAATAAAAATCTCGAGACTGTGGATGTCTTTGATTTCATAAATTTTATCCTTAAAAATCAACGGAATCTGTGAAGTTTCAACCGGATATGTTGTGGTTTTTAAGATGTAATTTATGTTTTCGCGAATGGCCACTTCCTTCCGTAAAAGCCTGTCGCGGTGGTATTCCTGCGCTTCCCTTTGATATTGAAAAATGGTTACGATAGCGATAAGCACCGAGGCGCCGACCACCAAAATAAGCATGGAAAGAAAGATACGGGTGCGGAGCGATTTTTTGTAAAAGTACATTTACATTTTTTTGAAGAAAGAAAGATAGCAATAATTAAACCGTAAACGGAAAATCACAAATCACAAAAACCAAATTCCAAAATGTGAAGATCACTTCTCGCGGAGACGTTTGTAAATTTTGTAGCCCATCATCAACAGAATCGCAAAAACTATAATGCCCACAGTGCCATAAATCCAGTTTACGCCATCCTTCAAAATAACCAAAAAGACCACGGAAAAAAGGATGATTGTGGGCGCTTCGTTGAAAAGACGCATAAAATTTGAGGAATGTTTTACAACATCATTTTGAAGTTCCTTAAAAATTTGGTTGCATTTGAAATGGTAGAAAACCAAAAGGATTACGAAAGCCAGTTTCACTTGCATCCAAGCATCGGCGATGAAGAATGTACGCATGGTCAAAAGCCAAATTCCGAAGAAAAGCGCCAAAACCATACTTGGCCACGTGATGATTTTCCACAATCTCGACGCCATAATTTTTAGCTGTTTTTCTAAAATTTCTTTTTCTGGGGATGGTTTTTGGGAAGCTTCAATTTGGTACACAAACAGCCGCACAATGTAGAAAAGCCCAGCGAACCAAGTGATAATAAAGATTAGGTGGAGGGATTTTATGTAGGGGTAGAATTGTTCCAATTACGGTTTAATTTGTTTTGGTGAAGCCGTAAAGATATCCATTTAATCAAAATTTAAAGTGGGAGCGTTTATGTTTCGGGAATCAGTTTTTAATGAATTTCTTTGTGATGTTTCCTTCGGAAGATTTGAGGGTTATAAAATACATATTTGGGTAATCCTTTTGTTGAGATTAATTATGCAATCGCTGTTTTTAAATCCACAATTCGCCATGTATCAATCCATCCGGTCAAAATTTCGGCCCAATCATCACGATCATTTAAACACGGAATTACGGTAAATTCCTTTCCGCCCGCTTGGTGGAAAATTTCTTGCCCTTCCATAGCTATTTCTTCAAGAGTTTCCAGACAGTCGCTCACAAAGGCGGGAGTGACAATGGCCAATTTTTTGATCCCTTTTAGTCCCAATCGCTCAATAGTTCTATCGGTTGGGGGTTTCAACCACGGGTCAAAACCCAGTCGAGATTGAAAGGAATTGGAATAGGTGCCGGGCTCTAAATTCAATTTTTCTGCAACCATTGCCGTTGTTTTTAAACATTGGTGCCGGTAACAAAACTGATGCGCCGGAGAATCTGTGACGCAACAAGTTCCATCAATTTTACAATGGCTTTTTGTGATGTCCCTTTTATAAATGTGCCTTTCGGGAACGCCGTGATAGCTGAAAAGAAGATGTTCGTAATCCAGATTTTTGAGTTTTTCCGAAATGCTTTTGGAAAGCACTTCAATATATTCGGGCTTGTTGTAAAATGCTGGAAGCGAAGTAATCTGCAACTGCGGAAAAAATTCGTTTTTAAGCTCTTCAACCCTCACATCAATGGTTTCGGTGGTTGCCATTGCAAACTGCGGATAGAGCGGAATGGTCAAAATTTCATCCACACCTTGGTCCACCAATTCCTGCAAACCTTTTTTCAAAGTCAAGCTACCGTAACGCATTGCCAATGCCACGGGAATGGTTGTTTTTTGCTGTATTTTTTTCTGAAGTCTTTCTGAAATTACGATTAACGGCGAACCTTCTTCCCACCAAATTTTTTGGTAGGCTTCGGCAGATTTTTTGGGCCGGGTGTTCAAAATGATCCCTCTCACAATAAAGGAGCGAAGCCAAAACGGCACGTCGATGACCCTGGGATCCATCAGGAATTCGTCGAGATATTTTTTTACGTCTTCGGGATTGGTGCTGTCCGGCGAACCGAGATTTACGAGGAGAACTCCTTTCATAATTGTGAAAAATTTTCGGCGAAATTACTCTTTTCAAAAACAAAGTGCACGTTACACAGTATTTAAAAACGATGTTGCTATTATGATTGTTTATGAGTTCAACCCCATCAAAAACTTCTTCGGCGTTGTGCCGAATCTCTTTTTAAAAGCCGCGATAAAATGGCTTGCTGTACTATAGCCCACTTTTAGTCCAACTTCATTTACATTGTGCGAGCCCGTTGCCAAAAGCTGTCGCGCCACTTCCATTTTGTAATCGAACAAAAAACTGAAGACCGAATCGCCATAAACCTGTTTGAAACCTTCTTTTAGCTTATTTAATGGCAGGCTAATTTCATCTGCCAGCTGCTGTAGGGTTGGAGGCTCCGCCATTCGCGAAATCATAATCTGTTTGGCCTTCTTTAATTTTGAAACATTTTCCTCATCGGCCAAAAACGGGCACTGCTCGACGTCGGCATCGGCGGGGCGGTTAAAATATAGACTCAGCAATTCATAGATTTTTGCTTTAAAATATAAAGGTTTTATAGTGGGGTGAAGGTTGTAGTTCATCAATTGGTTCAGCACAATGGCCATAGAGGGCGAGATGATAGCATCTTTATAATATTTGCGTTCCCGGTTTTCTTCGCTTAAAAAGGTGATGTAATTAGCTTCCGGTGAAAAAAGCCGGTGAAACTTGGTGATGGGGAGCAAGACCGAAAGCGCCCAGGAATGGGGGTTCAACACCAAATCCAAAGGCAAATCCCGCTGTGGGTTGTAGAGCAATAATGAATTTCCCTCTTGAATGGGAAGTGTGTAGCTCGCTTCATTAAAGGAAAAGGATGCGGTGCCCTTTATACAGAAGTGAAACTGTATGAAATTGGCGGGTACTTCGCGTTTATAGGTTTGAGTACCATCCGTTTCATTATTGAATTTTAAAATAAAAAAACCGGCTTCAATAATGGTTTCTTCATAAAAACTTTGAGCGACATTTTTGTTTAGATCCATGGGCAACATAAATAAATTCAATTTAGAATTGTTCTAAATAGAAAAGAGTTCAATTTCTTGTGAAACCGCGAATTTACGGCTTAAAGTATGATAAATGTCATAAATATTCCAAATTTAACGCAGACCGACACAAAAGATACCGCTGGCGTTATTTTATAAAAAACAATGCACTTACATTTGCTCCTGTTTTATATGGAAAATCTAAAAACATATTCTGGGGAATCTTTGGAAGGTAATTTTTACGCCATTGGCCTCAACTACAAAAAGGCAGATGCCGAAATTCGCGGACACTTCAGTATTAGCGATTTTGCGAAGAAAAAAATACTCATTCAAGCCAAAGAAGAGGGAATACCTTCACTGACCGTCATTTCTACCTGCAACAGGACCGAACTTTATGGGTTTGCACAGCATCCTTATCAAATTATAAAACTGCTTTGCGAACATACAAATGGAACTGTGAAAGAGTTTGAAAAGGTAGCATATATTTATAAAAACAATCAAGCGGTTTCTCACCTGTTTAATGTAGGCACGGGCCTTGACAGCCAAATATTGGGCGATTTTGAAATTATTAGCCAACTGAGGCAAGCTTTCCGCCAGTCCAAAAAAAACAATATCATCAATCCATTTATGGAACGCCTTGCCAACGCCGTTATACAGGCCAGCAAGCGCATAAAGAATGAAACCGGCATTTCCTCTGGGGCAACCTCAATAAGTTTTGCGGCAGTTCAATATATTATGAACCACTTTCCCAATATATCCGAAAAGAATATCCTTCTTTTCGGAACCGGAAAAATTGGTAGAAACACCTGCGAAAACCTGATAAAGCATACCAAAAATGACCACATTACCTTAATTAATCGCACCAAGGAACGAGCTGAAAAAATTGCAGGGAAATTCAACATGATCGTAAAGGATTATGCAGACATTCAAAGTGAAATTGCCCAAGCCGATGTGCTGATCGTGGCCACGGGAGCACAGCAGCCCACAATCTCAAAGGAATTATTATATTTGAAAAGGCCCATTCTTATCGTGGACCTTTCAGTGCCAAAAAATGTCAGCGACGATGTATTGCACAACCCTCTGGTTACGTTAATCCACATGGACCATCTGGCTGCGGTAACCGACAGCACACTGGAGCAGCGCGCGGCCCAACTTCCCTTGGCAAAAGGCATTATAGCCGAAATTGAAAAGGAATTCACTCAATGGGCGGACAATAGAAAATTCGCGCCTGTGATTAAAGCCTTAAAAGGCAAACTCGCTGAAATAAAAACCGCTGAAATAGATCATCAGCGGAAAAAAATTGAAGGTTTCAATGAAGAACAGGCCGAAATAATCAGCGACCGAATTATACAAAAAATTACTACGCACTTCGCGAACCATTTAAAGGGCGAAGATGGTTCCGCTGAAAGTATTGAACTCATAAAAAGGGTTTTTCAACTTGAAACCGCCTAATCTTGAAAAAAACAATCCGAATTGGCACCCGCGACAGTGAACTTGCGCTTTGGCAAGCAAACACCGTAAAATCCAAACTTGAAGATTTAGGATATACCACCCACTTAATTCCCGTGAAATCTGAAGGCGATCTGGTTTTGGACAAACCGCTTTATGAAATGGGCATTACAGGAATTTTTACCAAAACCTTGGATGTGGCAATGATAACCGGAAAGGTTGATATTGCCGTGCACAGCATGAAGGATGTGCCCACCCAATTGCCCAATGGTATTGTGCAAACTGCGGTTTTGGAGCGCGCTTCTTCCGAGGATATTTTGGTTGCAAATGGAGAAGTCAATTTTGAAAAACCCTGTACAATTGCTACGGGAAGCCTTCGCCGGCAGGCGCAATGGCTTCACCGATATCCGCATCATAAAGTGGTGGATTTACGCGGAAACGTAAATACGCGACTTCAAAAACTGAAAGACAATAATTGGGACGGCGCCATTTTCGCAAAAGCGGGATTGGAACGACTTGGTTTTGTATACAATGAAAAGATTAAAAGCCCCTCCTTTGGAGGGGTTGGGGAAGCTTTAAATTGGATGCTTCCCGCGCCGGCACAGGGCGCAATGGTTGTTGTTGCTTTGGAAAACGATGAATTTTCACAAGAAGCCACTTCAAAATTAAATCACTCCGCTTCTGAAATCTGCACCCATATTGAACGTGAATTTTTACGAACGTTGGAAGGCGGATGCACCGCGCCAATCGGGGCTTTGGCAGAAATTTTTGGAGAGGAAATTCTATTTAAGGGATGTCTGTTTTCTTTGGACGGCCAATCAAAAATAGAAGTGGAACGAAAAATTTTAACGTCGGCATTCAAAGGCTTCGGAAAAGAATGTGCTACATTTATTCTTCAAAACGGCGGTACTGAACTGATGCGCTCCATAAAAAATCAATTGAAATGAGCCTTTGGGAAAAAACGAACCCAACTGCTATCGTGGTTTGGTTTTTGGACCTTAGCCTGCTTGCATTTTTAATTTTCGACTTTGGTTTTGAAAATATCGAAGATTTCCGCCACTATAAAATTATTGTTCTTCCCTTGCTATTACTGGCTTTAATTGCCTTTAATTTTCATAAATACCATACAAATAAAAGAAACAAGGAAGTATCGCGAAGCAGCAGGATTAGCCTGTTCATTTTGTTGTTTCTTATTGTGCTTGAAGCAATAATGATTCTGGCAAATTATGAAACTTCATTTGTTGAAACATTTTTCAATGCACGCTATGTAATTGAATACGGCCTATTGTTTTATTTCTTTATAAGGCTTACATTTTTATTGCGAATTATTTATAGTCTGTATTATAATCCCGCCATTCTCTTTGTGGGCAGTTTTGCAATGATCGCTCTTGCCGGAACTTTTTTGTTGTTGCTGCCCAGTGCCACAACACACGGCATAACATTTACCGATGCACTCTTCACCGCAACTAGCGCAACAACCGTTACGGGGCTTATTGTAGTTGATACGGCCAAGGATTTTACGCCTTTCGGACAAACTGTTATTATGATTTTGTTCCAAATTGGCGGCCTGGGAATGTTGACCTTTACTTCCTTCTTCGCCTACTTTTTCAAAAGCGGTGCCTCGTTTAAGGAAAGCCTTTATATGAAAGATATTCTGGGCCACGAAAAGCTGAACACCGTTATGCGCACCGTGATGCAGATTGTAGCTTTCTCACTCATTCTTGAAGCTATAGGCGCATTCTTCATCTATCATTCGGTGGCACATTCGGATGCTTTCGAAAGCAAGGGATTTTTTGCCATCTTCCATGCCATTTCGGCATATTGCAACGCAGGTTTTTCATTGGCTTCAAATAACCTTTTTGACAATGGCCTGCGCTTTAATTATTATATGCAATGGATAATTATGGGGCTCATCGTTTTTGGGGGGCTTGGCTATCATATTGCGTATAACGTTATTCAATATTTTAAAAAATTCATTTCAAATATATTCAGTAAAAATAAACGCACGTTCATTTCCCGGGTTATAAATCTGAACACCAAAATTGTTCTTTACACCACCCTAATTTTAATCGCGGCCGGCGCGATTTTATTTATTTTTTCCGAACAGCAGACCAATCTTTTGCCGCATACTACGGCTTTTGGCAAATTTACCACCGCCATGTTTTCTTCGGTAACATCGCGCACCGCCGGGTTCAATACGGTAGATATGGCCGATTTTACCATTCCGGGAATCCTGTTTATGATTTTTTTAATGTGGGTGGGCGCATCGCCGGCATCAACCGGGGGCGGTATAAAAACCACTACTTTTGCGTTGGCAACGCTTAATGTTTTCGCCATTGCGCGCGATAAAAAATATATTGAAATTGGCACACGAAGAATTGCCACGGAAGCCGTACAACGTGCCTTCGCCATTATTTCCATTTCGTTGGCAAGCATTGGTTTAGGCATTTTGCTATTGCTGATTTTCAATCCGGAATTTTCATTGATCCAAATAGCTTTTGAAGTATTTTCGGCATATTCCACCGTCGGACTTTCCATGGGAATTACGCCGCTGCTCACGGAAAACAGCAAATATGTAGTGATATTGTTGATGTTTTTCGGAAGGATTGGTTTGTTGAATTTAATGATCGGCCTTCTAAAAAGCGTTGGAAAAACGGATTATACCTATCCCGAAGAAAATATTTTGATAAATTAAGCTGAACTTTTTAAAGAAAGAAGTCTATGAAAATAGTAGTTATTGGTTTGGGAAATTTTGGGATGTCGCTCGCCATCCATCTGTCAAATACCGGAAATGAAGTGATTGCGGCAGATCAGGATTTGGAAAAAATTGAGCTCATAAAAAATAAAGTAGCCCACGCCGTGGCTATGGATGCCACCAATGAAAACGCCTATAATTCATTGCCGTTGAACAATGCCGATTTGGCAATTATAGCCATTGGCCAACGAAATGGCGCGGGAATAATGAGCACCGCCATTGTAAAAAAACTCACCAAAGCCCGGATTATTTCCCGATCCGCCTCGGCTTTGGAAGACACTATTTTGGAAGCCATGGGCGTGGACCAAATTATCCACCCCGAACAGGAATTTGCCGAACGGCTCACAAAAAAAATCAACCTGAAAGGAAGCATAGACAATTTTGAAATTGACGACGAATTTTTGGTGTCGGAAGTTGAAGTCGGAAAAGCATTAGTTGGCAAAACCCTGCAACAATCGGACTTTAGGAAGAATTTCAATTTGAATATCATTACAATAATTAGAAAAAAGCAACACACAAATTTGTTGGGAAGAGCCGTTGAAAAACGCGAAGTGGTAGGTTTGCCAAAACCCGAACTGGTTTTCCAAAGCGGCGATATTTTGGCGGTTTTCGGGAAAGACACTGATATTAAAAAATATTTAAACAACCATGTCCACCGTTCTGTCAACTAAAAAATTAGCGGAAAATCAACGTTCATTGTTACTGAATGCGGGCTTGACTTTGGTGGAATATAATGCCATAAAAATAGATTTTGTCCCGTTCGAAGTCCCTGAAAATATTGGGAATGCCATTTTCACAAGCCAGAATGCGGTTCTTTCAATTCAGAATTCAGAATTCAGAATTCAGAATTGTTATTGCGTTGGCGAAAAAACAAAACAGCTTTTGGAAAAAAGCGGTTTCCGAGTGATCAAAAACACCGAATACGCTTCCGAATTGGCGGATTATTTAGTGAAGCATCATAAAAACGAAACCTTTCATTTTTTTTGCGGAAACCTTCGGAGCGAAGAAATTCCTTCAAAATTGAAAAAAAACAATATTGCTTTTGAAGAAATTAAAGTGTATAATACCACATTGACCCCGAAAAAATTTGAAAGACAGTTTGATGCGGTTTTGTTTTTTAGCCCGAGTGGTGTGCGGAGTTTTTGCGAGGTAAACCTACAAGGTGGCCTGCGGCAACACCTTGCAGGAAGTAGCAACCTTCAATCAATTTTTGTTTGCATTGGAACAACAACCGCTTCCGAAGCAAAAAAATATACAGAAAACGTGGTAATTTCAAACGCCACAACCGTGGAAAGCGTGATTGCGAAAGCGGTAAAAATATTGAAACAATAAACAGACCTCACAGGTTTCAAAACCTGTGAGGTCTTGCACAAAAACTTATGAGAACCATTAAAAACGACCTATTTTTAAAAGCCCTTCGCGGCGAAACCGTGGACCGGCCGCCCGTTTGGATGATGCGCCAAGCTGGAAGATACTTGCCCGAATTTCAAAAAATAAAGGAGAAATATGACTTTTTCACGCGTTGCCAAACGCCCGAACTCGCAAGTGAAATAACCGTACAGCCCATTCGCAGATACGGAATGGATGCGGCGATTCTGTTCAGCGATATTTTGGTAATCCCGCAGGCAATGAACATTCCCGTGGAAATGAAACCCATAATTGGCCCGTGGGTACCAGACCCAATCCGTTCCGCAAAAGATTTGGAAAGGGTGATTGTGCCCGATATAAACGAAACGCTCGGCTACGTAATGGAAGCCATAAAAATGACTAAGGAAAAACTAAACGACGAAATCCCGTTGATTGGTTTTGCTGGTAGTCCGTGGACTATTTTGTGTTATTGCGTGCAGGGACAGGGCTCCAAAAATTTCGATATTGCGAAGGAATTCTGCTTTACTCAACCCGCCACCGCACACCAATTACTTCAGAAAATAACCGATACCACAATTCTCTATTTAAAGGAAAAAGTAAAAGCTGGCGTAAATGCAGTGCAGCTTTTTGACAGTTGGGGCGGGATGCTTTCGCCCACCGATTATCAGGAATTCAGTTGGAAATATATGCAGCAGATTATTGATGCGTTGAAGGACGAAACCCACGTAATCGCCTTCGGGAAAGGGTGCTGGTTTGCATTGGACACAATGGCCAGAAGTGGCGCTTCGGCTTTGGGTGTGGATTGGACATGTTCGCCAAAAAACGCACGTTATTTATCGGGCGGAAGGGTTACGCTGCAAGGAAATTTCGACCCAACGCGACTTTTCAGCCCGCCTTCAGAAATAAAAAAGATGGTAAAACAAATGATCGATGAATTTGGGAAGGACCGATATATAGTGAATCTGGGCCACGGAATTCTGCCAAATATTCCGTTGGAAAATGCGGGCGCTTTTATTGAAGCGGTGAAGGAATACAGGCAAGAATAGATGGTTTGGCGGATTATAAAAGAACTGGATTTTAAACAACTTTTCGGGTTGTTTTGGTTATTTCTTCAAAATCCTCTTTATGCTTTTCCAACTATTTTTGCTACAAAACGCTGTATGGATATTGCGCAAAGCGAATTTGGGAGCAGGCATCATTTAAGCAATCCCGCAAACGCATTTCGGCATGCGCTTTGGGTTATTTTAATCGCCAAAAAATGTTTGAAATGGCGAACCAATGAAGAAAAAGCGAAGGCATGGGCAAAAACATTTACCGATTGGCACGAGGATTTTTCGCCCAACGCAGCTTTGGAACGAGCAATGGATTTCCACAATAACGATATGGGAATCGTTTTTTTTGACGAACTGAAAAATAAAAATGAAGCCGAAATAGTTTCATTTTTAAAACAAAAAGCTTCGGAAGCGATGAAAATTGAAGCCGTTGAAGAAGTGGGAAATTTTAAAAATAAATTGGTTTATATTCAATAAGGAAACCTCACAGGTTTTTAAAACCTGTGAGGTTTGAATTTCAGAAATGATCAAAAACATTCTAAAAGGCATAAAAGCATACGCAGGAACTTTCAAGCTCATCAGCAAACTCGGGCTTTGGAAGTATTTTGCCGTGCCCATGGCCATTAGTTTTTTCACTGCGGTGCTGATTGGTTTTTCCGCTTGGGGATTGAGCGATAATCTGGGTGCTTTCATTTCCAAAATCTGGTTTTGGGAATGGGGCTCGGAAACTTTTAGAACAATCAGCGATTTTATCGGAGCGCTTATCATCATTGCGTTGGGAATCATTCTCTATCGCCACATCGTTATGGCTCTCAGCGCGCCGTTTATGAGCCCGGTTTCTGAAAAAATTGAACGGCATTTATTCGGACTCGACCATTCACACAGAAAAACTTCGACCGCGCAGCAGCTTTTGCGCGGCATCCGAATAAACGTTCGGAATTTAGCGATGGAACTTTTGCTGACCATCCCCATAATCTTGATTGGTTTTATACCAGTTATTGGTATAATTTCATCGGTACTTTTGTTTTTGGTGCAGAGCTATTACGCAGGTTTCGGAAATATGGATTACACTTTGGAACGGCATTTTAAATATCGGGAAAGCATCCAATTTGTAAAGAGAAACCGAGGTTTGGCAATAGGCAACGGCATTGTTTTTATGCTGGTTTTATTGATTCCCGTGATTGGGATTATTTTGGTTTTGCCACTTTCGGTTACTGCCGCGAGCACGGAAACTTTGGCCATTTTGAATAAATCGGGAAACCTTCGAAAAACAAACCAATGAAAGAAAAATTCGTAAAATACATAAAGAATTTACAGAACGAAATCACTTTCGCTTTGGAAGAAATTGATGGTTCGGCAAAATTCAAAGAAGATAATTGGACGCGCGAAGAGGACGGCGGCGGACGAACGCGAGTGATTGTAAACGGAGCTGTTTTCGAAAAAGGCGGCGTGAATATTAGTGAGGTTTTCGGGAAATTGCCCGAAAGTATGCAGCAATATTTTGGCGTAAAGGATGCCGATTTCTTTGCCTGCGGCCTCAGTTTGGTGCTTCACCCCAAAAATCCTTTTGTGCCAACTGTTCACGCCAATTGGCGCTATTTTGAAATGTATGATTCCGAAGGGAAAGTTGTCGATAGTTGGTTCGGCGGCGGCCAGGATTTAACGCCGTATTATTTATTTGAAGAAGATGCAAAACATTTTCACCAAATCTGTAAAACCGCTTGCGACAAGCACAATGCTTCATTTTACGAAACCTATAAAAATCGTTGCGATGAATATTTTTGGAATACACATCGAAATGAAGCGCGCGGAATTGGCGGTTTATTTTTCGATTATTTGAAAGCTTCGGAAGAAATGACGATGCAAAATTGGTATGATTTCGTTACCGAAATTGGCAATAGTTTTCTGGATTGCTATCTTCCCATTGTTCAAAAAAGAAAAAATATTCCCTATTCCGAAGCAAACAGAAACTGGCAGGAAATCCGCCGTGGGCGCTATGTTGAATTCAATTTGGTTCACGACAAAGGCACGCTTTTCGGCTTGAAAACCAATGGCCGGATTGAAAGTATTTTGATGAGTTTGCCGCCGATAGTTCAGTGGAAATATGACTATCACCCGGAAGCGGGAAGTGAGGAAGCGAAACTTTTGGAGGTTTTAAAAAAGCCGAAAGATTGGATTAATTAATTTTAGACATACGATTTTAGTTTTACGATGAAAAATCTAAAATCGTATTTCGTAAATCATAAATAACTATGTACCCATTAAGAAGAAACCGAAGATTACGAACTTCCGAAGCAATGCGAAACCTGGTTCGGGAAACCATTATTTCGCCGAATGACTTTATCGTCCCGCTGTTTGTAATAGAAGGAAAAGGCATAAAAGAAGAAATTGCCTCAATGCCGAATTATTACAGATTGAGCTTGGATTCGCTTCAAAAAGAAGTGAAAGAACTTTGGAAACTTGGGCTGAAATCCGTTTTGCTTTTTGTGAAAGTTGACGATAAACTGAAAGATAACAGTGGAAAGGAAGCTTTAAATGCTGATGGATTGATGCAACGCGCAATAAAAACCGTGAAAAATGCAGTACCCGAAATGATCGTAATGACCGATGTGGCTCTCGATCCATTTTCAATTTACGGCCACGACGGAATTATTTCCGAAGGAAAAGTTTTGAATGACGATACGAATGCGGTTTTGGCTGAAATGGCATTGAGTCACGCCAAAGCCGGAGCCGATGTTGTAGCGCCCAGCGATATGATGGACGGAAGAATTTTTGAAATAAGAACACTTTTGGAAGATGAAGGATTTTGCGATACGGCAATTATGAGTTACAGCGCCAAATACGCATCGGCGTTTTACGGTCCATTTCGGGATGCGCTGGATTCTGCGCCGGTGAATGCGAAAAACATTCCGAAGGACAAAAAAACCTACCAAATGGATTTTGGAAATAGTGAAGAAGCGATCCGCGAAACCCTGATGGATATTGATGAAGGCGCAGATATCGTGATGGTAAAACCCGGACTTTGTTATTTGGACATTGTTCGCGAAATAAAAAATTCAGTAAATGTTCCCGTTGCCGTGTATCAAGTGAGCGGCGAATATGCAATGCTGAAAGCCGCCGCCGAAAAAGGCTGGTTGGACCACGATGCTGTGATGATGGAACAGGTTACGGCCATAAAAAGAGCGGGAGCTTCCTTGATTGCGAGCTACTTTGCGAAAGACGTTGTTAAACTGTTGTCTTAATTGTCACCCTGAGCGCAGTCGAAGGGTTGCGAAAGATATGGTAAGGTTGATTAATTAGAAGGGATTAATTTCGGCAATTGTAAAATTGGCATACCTTTGTAGCGTGAAACCTCTTGAAAAACATATAAATAAGCTCATTTTTTCCATTGCCCTATTCTTGATTTTTGGGAATATTGCAATCGCGGCGGAAGGTTTCAACACAAAACCCAAAAACCCCGTTGTTTGGGAATTTCAGGAAAATGACCAAAAGCCTTTTGAAATCCACAAAATTTCTATTGGCGATGCTTCCCAAACCGTTTCGCATAATGAATACATTGGCCTCGGATTTGTGGAACCGGCCTATTCAAATCAGGCTATC
>JBEBRF010000058.1:0-14900 GCA_040394975.1 Aequorivita soesokkakensis | reverse complement strand
TGTCATTGGCAGTTATACGACCCAAGTTTTTAGTGAAACTCTTACCGTTTTCAAACGCATTGCTAACACTCGTGAGATCACAAGGATTTCCACCGCCTCCAATTGGAGAACAAGTTGCCCCAAAGGTATAAACGCCTTCATTGGCAGGTTCAGTAATAAAGCCTGCTACTCCGTCGTCATAGCTAAGACCAAATCCTATTACAGCAGCAGTTGAGAATTCCCAGAAAGTGTTGCTTCCGTCTGTTGGCTCAAGAGACAGTCCAATCCAATATGTGGTAGCTGCCCCTACTTGCCCAGGCAAGTTAACATCTGCGATATCAAGCTCTACACTCCAAGCATCAAAACCAAAGTTATTACCAACCACGACCTGCGAATCAGGAACCAGGCTTGTTTGAGAGGTTACAAGTGCTCCAGGAGCTCCTGAACCATTGTCCTCATAGATGAAAACGTCTACGTTATCAGCATTTACGCCAGAACCTACACCTCCTATAAAAGCATTAAAGGTTATGGACTCTAATAGCATATCCTCACCATCAGCAACTGATATGTCATTGGCAGTTATACGACCCAAGTTTTTAGTGAAACTCTTACCGTTTTCAAACGCATTGCTAACACTCGTGAGATCACAAGGACCACCTGTGCCACCACCGCCACCGTCGCAGCTATAGGTTCTAAAAGTATAATCAAAAGTTGGGAATGGCTGATAACCTGGATTTGCAAAAAGATTTCCACCTGGGTAAGGATCTGTAGTGTCACCAGCAATGCAAGGTAATGCAGGATCTCCATCAATAACAATATAATACGTATTACCAACAGTAACATTTACTACAGGATCCCAAAAAACATCAGCCCAAACGGTACCGTCGGTTTGACTTGTTCCGCTAGCAAGCATCGTTCCGCCTGCATTTGGAAGACCGTCCCATAATGATAAATCTACATCAAGACCAGTAGAGGTTGCAGTAAACATAATACCAGCTCCAGCAGATTGTGCTTCCAATGGTATATAAGACTGTGCTAATCCAGTTTGTGTTACATTGGCCATACAGGTATTGGTAATATCTTGGTTTACTTCTATAACTGCGTTTGCACAAGCGCCACCGCCACCGCCACCGGTTGTAACATTTATAGAATAATCCTCAGCTTGACCAAAACCTGTTGCCAAGCAAGGGTCTAGATAATTGGTCGTTCCAAATTGTTTTTTAACCCTCATTCTGGTAGTTCCAGCCAAAGCTCCTGCAGGAACGTCAATAGTTCCATTGGATTGCTGACCATCAACCCCAGTAGAGTTTATAAGAAGATCTGTAATTTCATATACTTCTCCCGCATCGTTTAAAACTCCGTTTTGATTCCAGTCTATAAATACAACAAAGCGGTTTGTGAAGTTTCCATCTGTATTTCCTTCAAGAGCAATTGGATAACTCATTCCGGCTTCCATATCGCCACTAATAGCTGTAAAATCTTCGTGATCGGGCGTACCGTTTACCGCAGCATCTGTTACATTGCTTATTCCAGCAACTTCTACCAAGGTAATAGGTTCAACATTTGAAGTGAAATCAAGCGGACCACAGTAAGGGGCCGGGAATGCTCCACCGCCACCAGCTTCTTCTCCAACAATATTCATGACCATATGTTGATTAGGAAATCCGATTGCAGTTAAATCTGTAGGAGTGCTTATAGCACAAGCAGCAGACATTATCCAAGAAACTCCAGTTTGGCCACCAGTATTAGAACCGGGGAACCATGAAGCAGTAGCGCCAGCATTTATCTTAAGCTCATAAATCATAATTTCTCCCGCTGGAATGGTTGCTGTTATTGGAACTGAAACCACAGTACCCGCATCAGCTACGTTTGAAACATAATTAGCTGTGCCCTGAAGAGTGGCAGAACCTGGATATCCACCTGGAAAAACAGTTGTTGTTGAGTAGATGTTTATGGTCAAATTGGTTGCACCAGAAACAGCTTCTACTGCAAATTCTGCACTGCTTACATCGAAATCATCAGTGATGCCAAAATCTCCAGCCAAATCAAAATCTCTGAAAAAACTGTTTTCATCTGGAATACCCCCAGCATTACATGTTACTGAATTACCTGCAACAATATTTTGAGTCACGCTATGGGTAATGGTAACCGGGGCTCTGTTCCCTGTAAATAAAATGGGAGACATATTCCGGGTGGCAGTTCCTGCCGGAGGGCCAACTACGCTTCTTAGGGTACCCGTGGAGGCACTTAAAGAAGACGAGGTATTTCTCTGATTTTGAACAGCGTCACCTGCGTAGGTTGCAGAACGCCCGTCAGTAGAGACCGAAGAAAGGGATTGTTGTTGTTTAAGTAAGACAGGATTGTTTTCTCCTTTCATCATACTACTGACCTCTGAAGGACTGTTGGAAATTTTGGATTTCTCAACGGCAACCTTCTTTTGTTGCTTATGGTAATAGACAGGATTGTTCTCCCCCATCGACTTTACGTCATGCTGACTATACCCCAAGGCACAGAACATGAACAAAATTAACAAAGTAAATTTTTTCATAATTAAATTAGTTTAGTTAGTAATCAATTTATAATGGCCTAAAGCTATTCTAAATAACTTAGATTTCAAAAATTTTGACCAACAAGTTTCTCAAAGCTTTTCAAAAAAATCAAACCATATTTCGAAATAAATTTGGATATGCATAAGGATAATTTAAAAGTTGGTACAATTTTTTGGAAAAAGAAAAACCACCCGCGAAGAGCGAGTGGTTCTTTTTAAATAGTATTTCTAAAAAACTATTGTTTAAGTACTCTATAGGTACCTATTTCTCCATTTACCGTAACCTTCATCAAATAAGTTCCGGTGCTTAGGCCAGAAATATCTATTTGTGAATTTGTTGCGTTCACAGCGTTTTCGAATACGCTTTGTCCAAGAATATTATATATTGAAACGTTCTCGATATTCTCTGCGCTTTGCAGGTTTAGAACACTATTGGTTGGATTTGGATAAAAACTAAATCCAGCAATGGTATTATCAGAAACGCCTAAGTTCGTTCCGTCTATTATAATATCAGTGATAGAACCTGTGTTCAACACAAATACATAATAAGCCTGACCTCCCAATGTAAATATTGAGGCAGATGTGCCTGGTGCACATTGGTTGGATTGTTGAGGAACTAATACAAGGTCAGTTTCAACGGAGTCCTCGTCTGGCGCCGTGTAGAAAGTTACAGAACTCGCTCCGCTGGGGGTTACGATAGTAGCATTGGCGGTACCATCTCCATCTGGAACGAAATTGTACCATACGCCATTGGCTCCGGTTAGATCACAACCCTCAGGATTGCCATTTTCCGTAGTGGCGGCAGGCATATGAACCCCGGGATCTGTGTAAGGGAATCCTATTTCATCCACATCAATTGAATTTACAATCAAATCATTGGGTGGGGGCGTTAATGCACAGGTTACATCTGCTTCCCATCCAGAACGTGGAACGGACGAATCACTCATGAATACAAAGGTCAACGCCCCACTTGGATCTGATGAAACAAACGGACCGGGAATACTGGTTCCGTAATATCCACCCGCGGGGAATCCGCTATTTGTCGGTGGGTTTCCGCTGGAAATGATTGGGTATGAAGCATCGGGGCCATTGTAAACATAGAGTGCATCCCAATTGGCTTCAACGTTAAAAGCGGTAAAGGTTACGGTTACTACTTCGCCGGAATTTTCTGGTGTAATAGTGGTTGTAACATTTTCACTGTTTTGGTAATCTCCATTTGGACCTCCTGTGTCATAGAATTTTCCGCCACAAGCGGGAGGAGTTGCAAAATTGACAGGGCCGGCCAGTTGGCTTAATCCATCTGAAGCGCAGTCTGCTACTACATAAAAATCATAGCTTAATCCTCCTGACAGCCCAGTTGCTGTTGCAGTGGTTGTTCCGGCTGGAACCGTTCCGGTGGCTACTGGAGGGTCTGAAACGGGGTTTGCCCCTTGTTCAAAAACATACCAAATGTATCCATTGCTGGCGTTTGGTTCCGCGGTCCAGGCAAGATCTGCCGTAGTGGGCGTAATGTTTGAAACCGTAAGGTTTGTTGGTTCTGGACACGCCGGTGGTGGCAGTGACTCCCCAATGGAAACCCAAGCTACTTGGGTTGTAGCAGCAGTAGTAACAATTGGGCCAATAAGAGTGGTTGCTCCTGTAGAAGTATTTACCGATCTCCATTCCGCTGCAAAGGTACCATTGTTGAAGGCGGCCATGTAAACAGTATCGGTAAGCGCATCATAACACATACCTTGACCGAAGTTGGCGTCAAATCCAATAGCTCCAATTATAGTTGTAGCTCCAGTGGCTAAGTTTATACTATATAGACTGTCATTAACCAAATCATACGTATAACCTACACTTGCACCATCAATAGCGAGCGCAATAGGCAGCGCACCGGCTGGAAGGCCTAAAGGACCTACAAGCGTTGCGGTAGCCGCTATGGGATCAATTGTATATAGGTTGGTTAGGGTGATTGCATATAGAATTCCGGTAGTTTGGTCATACTCCATTCCAAGCCATTCCCCACTAATGGTACCTAATGAAGTGTAGAAACCAGACGCCACGTCAAAGCTATAGAACGCGCCAGTATTATCTAAAACATAGCCAGTAGTTGGATTTGCGGGATCAATGGCACCTGCGTTTTCAAAATTGACTGTAACTGGAGAATCTCCATAAACCTCTACCGTGGAAGGATCGGTTACGGGGAAACCAATTAATTCAAAATTCCCATTGTTTATACCATAAGCTCTATCCATCGCTCCACCGCCACCGCCAATAGTTTCACATTCGCCTTCAAGATTATAAACAATATCATTTCCTGCTATTACAAGCCAGGTAACTCCAGAATCGGGTGAAAAATAAGCCTCAAATCCTTCCATAGTGGCAGTAGTAGAACTAATAAATCCACTTCCTGATGAAATATTCACCGTAAACACCATCCAATATGTAGTCTCAGACCCTGCCTGTCCAGCAAGTAACTCTGGAGCTATATCAAATACAACTTCCGAGATATCGAAACCGAAATTGTTGCCAATCACTGTTTGTGAAGTGGGCAAGACCGCAGTCTGGGTACCAATAACCGCTCCGGGGGAACCTCCCGCATCGCTATAAAAAGTAATGTCTGAAGAAGTAAGTGTCGCACCAGGATTCATCCATATATTAACTGTTGCCTTGTCCAAGGTAAAATCGGTGTCCGCTGGCACTGTAACATCGAACGCTATGCGCTGTGCCTGATTTGATGAGGTCGTGTAACCATTTTCAAATGCGTTTTCCGGAATATCTTGGCTACAGGCAGCTCCACCGCCGCCGCCGGAACAATTTCCAAAGGCTAACATTCCTATGCCTTCAATATTTGCTCCAGATAAGTCTTCCAATTCTACGCTTACTATGGTTTCCGAAGCAATGTACCCCCAGAATGATTCGGGATTTGTGCCAGCCGCTATTTGGGTATCGATAAGCCCGCCAGCCCCAAAGATTCTAATCTCTACCGGACCGGTGCCCAATAAAGTGATTAGATCAAATCCAAATGAATTTACATCATTGTTGGGAAAATTGATTATCGTATAATCCGTAAAGGTATTTGAACCCACCATGGGAATGGTATTTCCAAACCCGGCCGCAGGATCTATATATACGGTTTGGCCACCGGCGGCATTATTGGCCGTAATTTCTATACCCGGCAAAATTTCGCCGGCGGGAAAACATGAATCTCCCGTATTACTGATTATTAGACCGCATTGGATCACTCCTCCTGGGCCTCCTGCAAAATCCTCTAAATTTAAAGCGCCGGCTTCTGCATCAAAAGTTGCACGGCTGGTATAAACACCTGCTGCACAACCACTACCGCCGCCGCCGCCGCCTGCATTAAGGATTTCGACTTCCCAACCGCAGGAATTTACTACGGTTGTGGCGTTGAATTCAAAGGTCAATGCTCCAGATGTAGAGTTGAAAACACCTGAACCATTGGCGGCAATCATTCCGGCAAGTGTGTCTGTATCACCATTTAGGTTACTGTCATAAATTTGTGGTGAACTTGTATTTGGACCATCATAAATATTTAAAAAATCAAAGGTTCCAAACACTTTGAAGGATAAAAATTCTATCGATAAATCATCACCTGTCAGTGTAGTTACTGTAACGCATCCACAGTTTGGGTAATCACCGGGATCACCAGAAGATGTGGTGGTGCAATCTCCTCCCGGACCTCCATTAACACCGTCAGTGGGGTCATAAAAGAAATCGCCGGTAGCCACTGCAAAGGTTTCGGTGGCACCCGCCGTAGGGATAATAGCTGAAAGGATTTTTCCGCTGTAGGGGTTGTAATTGCTTTCTTGTGAAACATTTCCCCGCTCCTGATCAGCGGCCAGTATTTCTGTTTGCTCTTCTGCCGTAAGTAACTTGGGAGCTAAAAATAAGGGAGCTTGTTGGAATGCAGGTCTATTTTCAACGGGAACCTCGCTCAACTTTCCTTCCCGTGCATTTGGTCTTTCGGGCGGGGCAACAAATAATGGGGTAAATGCCATTTTCTGCGAAATGAAGACCGGGTTGTGCTCGGCGCTGTTGCCGCTCCTTACGCCTTTAACAATTTCGTTGGTCGCGACTGGTTTTTGCCCTTGGTAATAAGCACTCAACAACCGTTGCTCTTCTTTTGAAAAATACTCTGAAATAAACCCGCTTGTGGTTCCTAAATTCTGGTATCTTATCAATAATT
This sequence comes from Aequorivita soesokkakensis, assembly GCA_040394975.1. Taxonomy (GTDB): domain Bacteria; phylum Bacteroidota; class Bacteroidia; order Flavobacteriales; family Flavobacteriaceae; genus Aequorivita; species Aequorivita soesokkakensis_A. Next base: position 8,178 of record JBEBRF010000058.1, on the reverse strand, counting down.
CTTCAAGTGAAGAAGAGGATTTCTTGTGATTCTCAATTTTCGGGTTCGCTTCACCAGAGGGCGCTGATGAGGTTCGAACAGTTTGCGCACTCACTGTTACGGAAAGCAAACCAATGAGACATCCAATAATAGTAATTCTTCTCATAATTTGATACATTTTAGTTAATACTACTCTAAAAGTATTTAAAAATTTGTTAATATCAAATATTTCGTCCAACTACTTATTGACAACAACAAAAAATCCCTTCTAAAAAATAGAAGGGACTGTAATTATTTTAAGTAAAATTACTGCTAATTATTCCCCACAAATGCTTCCATGACCCCATCGCTCACCCCCATTTTAGAGAATCCTCCATCATTGTATAAATTCTGTAGCGTGACGCGTTTGGTAAGGTCGCTGAACATGGCCACCGTATAATTGGCACAGTCCAGCGCTGTGGCATTCCCCAAGGGCGACATTTTATCGGCATAACTGATGAAGCCGTCAAAACCTTTAACGCCTTGGCCCGCCGTTGTGGGAGTGGGAGATTGTGAAATGGTATTTACCCGCACTTTTTTATCCCTTCCAAAGAAATACCCAAAGCTGCGGGCGATGCTTTCCAAATATGCCTTATTGTCTGCCATATCATTATAATCCGGGAAAACGCGCTGCGATGCCATATAGGTAAGTGCTACGATGCTGCCCCATTCGTTCATGGCGTCTTTTTGATATAGAACTTGCATGGTTTTATGAAAGGAACCGGCGGAAATATCCCATCCTTTATGGGTAAAATCGTAATTCTGATTCGTATAATGATTGCCTTTGCGAACGTTTATGGACATGCCTATGGAGTGCAGCACAAAATCCAATTTGCCGCCCAAAATGCTGGTTGCCTTTGCTACCAAATTTTCCAAATCTTCCAAACTCGTGGCGTCCGCCGGAATGACTTGTGAGTTGGTTTTTTCGGCCAGTTCATTTATCTGCCCCATTCTCAAGGCAATGGGCGCGTTGGTTAACACAAACTCGCCTCCTTCTTCGTGAATCCGTTCTGCCGTTTTCCATGCAATAGAATTTGCGTCCAGCGCCCCAAAAATGATTCCCCGTTTTCCTTTAAGTAAGTTATAAGACATGTTTTAAAATATTTTTTATGGTTGAATTGATTTTTGATTCGTCAAAAAAAATTTGAAAAGTAAAGATACATTTTAATTCAATAATTCTTTCGCATTTGTAATGGCGGCTTCGGAAACATTTTTGCCTCCCAGCATTTGCGCTATTTCCACAATGCGTTCTTCTTCATTCAAAATCTTTAAATGTGTTGTGGTAAAATCACGGTGGTCTTCTTTGTACACTTTAATATGGTGGTCCCCTTTCGCGGCTATTTGCGGGAGGTGGGTAATGCTCAACAATTGCAGGCGCCTGCTCATTTGCTGAAGGATTACGGCCATTTTATTGGCCACTTCGCCCGAAACGCCGGTGTCAATTTCATCAAAAATCAAGGTGGGGAGTTTTTTATATTCCGCCAAAACAGCTTTTATGGCCAGCATGATACGGCTCATTTCGCCGCCAGAGGCAATTTTCTTTAGCGGGCCGAGGGCCAAACCTTTGTTGGCCGTAAACAATAATTGCAGGCTGTCAGTGCCGTTTGTTTTGAAATCTTCGGAAGGTATGAGCTCAAATTGAAAGCGGGCGTTGGGAAGGCCCAAAGGGAATAAGGTTTCCTCTAATCTCTGTTTCAACAGCGGAATGGCCGCCACCCTTTTGGCGTGGATTTGTGAAGCTGTTTTTAATGTGATTTCACGCAGTTTGTTCCGCTCCTTTTCCAAGTTTTCTATTTGCTGGTCAAGACCCAATGTTGTGTTCACTTTGTTCTCGAGGCTGCTTTCTATTTCCACCAATTCGCCTACGGTGGAAACCGAATGTTTTTGCTGGAGTTTATAAAGTGTTTGGAGTTTTTCATTTATCTGAAAAAGTGCTTCGGGATCGGCCTCTGATTTTTCTGCCGTGGTGGCCATTTCGGATGAAATATCTTCCATTTCAATAATGGCACTATTCAAACGCTGCCAAAGTTCTTCCAAGGTGTTTGAGAATTCCTTTATGCGGCCCAAAGCCATCCGTGCTTCTTTAGTGGTCTGCAAGCTGCCCATTTGCTCGTCCTCCAACAGTTTGTTGGCGTTCATAAGCGCTTCTTGTATAGCTTCGGCGTTGTTTAGGGTCTCAAAAGTTTCTTCCAGCTCTTGCTGGTTCAGGTTCTTTAGGTTTGCCTGTTGAAGTTCATTGTATAAAAAGGTATTGTAATCAAGTTCCTTAATGGCTTGCTCCTTTTCATCTTTTTTGGATGCAAATGCTTCGGAAACCCTTTTGAAGTCGGCAAACTGGGTTTGATATTCTTTTAAGATTAAATCGTTTCCGGCCAATGCATCAATCACTTCCATTTGAAAGTTTTCAGAAACTATTTCAAGGGTTTCATGCTGGCTGTGCACATCTACTAAGAAAGGTGCCAACGCCTGCAGCTGGGTCAATGAAACCGGGGTATCGTTCACAAAGACGCGGGATTTTCCGCCGGGCAAAATTTCACGGCGAATGATGGTTTGGGGTTCATAATCCAAATCATTTTCTGCAAAGACCTGTTGCAAACCGTAACTGTTTATGGCAAAATGTCCTTCAACCACACATTTTTTTGAAGGGTCCTTTACACTGCCCAAATCTGCGCGTTTTCCCAGTATGAGGGCCACTGCATCCAAAATAATGGATTTTCCAGCTCCCGTTTCTCCGGTGATTATGGTAAAGCCTCTATTAAAATCCACGCGTATGTCTTCAATGAGCGCATAGTTTTTTATGGCGAGGCTTGTTATCAAAATTTGTTGTTAGCTTTTAAAGGTGCGACCCGGAATTTTCTTGATTTCCAGTAGGCCATTTCACAAAGTGGATTGAACTTTAGGTCTATAAAATGTAAAGTAAATAATCTTCTTTAAAAAAAATGATAGAAAGAAAAATTAAAATTTTATTTCGGTCCAATTGGTTCTTTTGGTGGGCGCCAATCTGTTTAAATTTTCAACGAGCTGTGTGATATCCACCTGCGGCCCCCCGCTGAAGATGGCCTGAATTTCGTCACTCTTTGCATCAAAAAAAGTTCGGACCAAAAAGGAGTTCGGGCGCCGGTCATTGATGCCCTTCAATTTATTTATAGCGTCGGCTATTTTTTGCTTTGCCAGTTTTTGATCTTGGGCCATAATATCCAGGCCGTCACGGTGATATTGATACATAACCTCGTGAAATTCCTTGTAAACGGAAGACAGCAAAGCATCATTGTAACGGTAGCGTGACTGGTTGCCATCGGTGGATTTCCAACCAACAAAACTGCTTGAAGCCGCGGTATTTGTTATTTGTTTGGCAATTTCAAAATAAGGCATTCCCCCGTTGAGCACATAGGTGTCCGCGTCCAGACCTATAATTGTGTAAACATGAAAGGCAACTACCGAAACCAGGTTGGAGCCAAAACTGTTTATATTGAAATTTAGGGGCTCGTATTCTTTATAATCGAAGGTCAATTGTTTGTCAAAATAATTATATACCGGGCTATCATAGGTGGAATCGAACGCAGTACGGGAAGACTGTATTTGAATGGTTCCCATAAAATTATCGCCATCAAAACTGCTGATGACGATACTCATATTGCAGTCAATGCGCTCTTGGTTTTTATAATCCCTGTCGGTCCATTTTGTATTGTTCACAAATTCCCGCAACTGGGTTTCAAGAGTTTTAAAAATCTGCAAATTGGGCTGTCCCGTTTGTACCGCATCAATATTAACCGTGCAGTTGAGCTCTTGGGCGTTTGCTGAAAACGCAGCAACACTAATTAGTAAGAAAAGTAAAATTTTACGCATGGGTCTTGTCTATAATAAAGTCTAAAATATCTTTTGCTACCGCCTTTTTAGATTTAACAGGAAAAGGAATCGTTTTATTGTCCTTGCCAATTAATGTAATTTTGTTGGTGTCAGTCTGAAATCCGGCGCCTTCGTCACGAAGCGAATTTAAAACAATTAAATCTAAATTCTTTTTTTTGAGTTTCAATTTTGCGTTTTCTTCCTCGTTTTGGGTTTCCAACGCAAATCCTACCAAAAATTGATTTTTCTTTAGCTGCCCCAGCGAAGCAAGAATGTCCTTGGTTTTTGTAAGTTGGATGGTCAACTCGTTTTCTTTCTTTTTAATTTTTTCCGAAGCAACTTCCGAAGGGCGATAATCTGCAACCGCGGCGCTTAAAATAGCGACATCAGTTTTTTCGAAATGGTCGTGGGCGGCAGTGTACATTTCTTCGGCAGAAGTAACACGGATTATTTTTATGGAATCGTTTTCGAGTTTTAAGCTCACTGGGCCGGAAATCAAAATAACCTCAGCACCAAGTTTTGCCGCCTCTTCAGCAATCGCGAAACCCATTTTTCCGCTGGAATGGTTCCCGATGAAACGAACGGGATCAATGGCTTCATAGGTTGGGCCGGCGGTAATCAAAAATTTCTTTCCCCGAAGCGGGAGTTTTTTCTGGAGGTCATTTTCTAAAAACGCAACGATTTCCTCGGGCTCGGTCATCCGTCCCTGCCCTACCAAACCGCTGGCAAGTTCGCCAAAGGCAGCGGGAATTTGAACGTTCCCGAAATGTTCCAATTTCTGAAAAGTTGCATGGGTTGTTGGATGGGCATACATATCCAAATCCATTGCCGGGGCATAATAAACGGGGCATTTTGCTGAAAGGTAACAGGCAAGCAAAAGGTTGTCACAAGCACCGTTCGCCATTTTTGAAAGGGTGTTTGCCGTTGCCGGCGCTATCAAAAACAGATCGGCCCAAAGGGCCAATTCAACGTGGTTGTTCCATTTGGGCTCTTTGAAACTATCGTTTTCCTTTTCATTTGTGAAAGAAGAAAACACTTCGTTTTTTGAAAGTGTGGCGAGGGTGAGCGGGGTTACAAAATCCTTGGCGGCATCAGTCATTACAACCTTTACGTTTGCGCCCTTTTTTACCAAGAGCCTAACTAAAAAAGCTGTTTTGTACGCGGCAATCCCGCCGCTAACGCCAAGCAAGATATTTTTTCCGTGCAAAACAGCCATTATCCAGTATTCAGGGTTTGGTATTCAGTTTTCAGTTACTTCCGAAAAAGTGAACCGATTACTCTACTACTTCGTCCTTGGTGTTTCTGTAGTAGATTTTGTTTTCAAGCCATTCTTGCACAGCAAGGGCATGTGGTTTTGGAAGTCTTTCGTAAAATTTGGAAACCTCAATCTGCTCCTTGTTCTCGAAGATTTCTTCCAAACTATCGTTATACGTGGCAAACTCATCAAGTTTCTCGAGCAATTCCTTTTTGATATCGCCATTTATTTGGGAAGCTCTCTTTGCAATGATGGAGATTGCCTCATAAATATTGTTTGTTGGCGCATCGATCAGGTTTTTGTCAAGGGTGACTGTATTGATGGGTGCTTCTGAATTTTTAATATCCATAATATAATTAATTAACAAGTGGTTCTGTTTGTGGGGTTACGGTTCTTCGCTCAATGTCTTCCAAAATTTTGGCGGCCTCGGTTGCCGTTTCAGACTGGGCGTAATATTTTATGAAATTATTATAATAACCCTTGGCCGTTAGCAATCGCTCCTGAATCAACATGGGGATACTGTTTATAGCGAGCTTGTATGCCGCTACAAATCTGCCGTAAAAGGCATCCTTTCTATATTGTGAACCAGGATTGTCAGTAATAAAATTATCAAATGCTTCTATTGCGGCCTTGTAATCTTCCACGCGCAAATATTGTTCGGCTACTTCAAACTCTTTTGTTTCGAGTTTTCCCTGCAATTCGTCAACAAGTGTGTTGGCTTCCTCGCGTTTGCTGGAATTTGGATAGCGGTTTATAAATTCCTGAAGTTTTTCCAGGGCTTTATAAGTATCCTTTTGATCCAGTGAATATCTGGGCGAAAGTTGATAAAAGCTCTTTGCTCCTTTGAAGGACGCCACCTCCGCACTATCGCTTTGCGGATAGGCTTGGGTGAAACGTTCAAATTGATATCCGGCAAGGTAAAAGTCCTCAAGATTATAATACGTATTGGAGTAAATAAACATCAACTTTTCACCTTGGGGTTTCCCACGATACGAAGGAACAATCTGTTCCATTAATTTTAGGCTTTTTCTGTATTTTCCCATTTTGTACAGTGAATCTGCCATTGCAAATTTTTTGCCCATATCATCCTTTCTTAGCACGCGTTGGTATTCGCCGCAGGATGAAAGAAAAATGGAAAAAGTCAATAAAATCAATAAAGGTAAACGCATGGGCTTAAAAAACATCGGGCAAAAATAGGGAATTAAACGTGATTGGACAAACTTATTCTTCGGCTAAAATATTGCGCCGAAGGCTAATATTCATAAGCCTTTTGAAATATTTAACGCAACTTTAAAACGGGACATTTTCTAAAAATTATCTGTGAAAAAATCTATTTTGGCTCTCAGCCCTTCGCTCACTCCCACCAACGGAAGCCGCAGCGTGTCGCCGCAGATCCCCAGTTTTTTAAATACCGCCTTTATTCCAGCCGGATTTCCTTCGGCAAAAATATAATCGATTGCAGGCGCAATTTTATAATGAATTTCATAAGCTTCATCAACCTTTTTATCCAAACCTAATTTCACCATTTTGGAAAATTCCTTCGGAAAACCTTCGCCAATTACGGAAATAACCCCCGCGCCTCCCGCAAGAATGATTGGCAAAGTAACCATATCGTCCCCAGAAATCACCAAGAAATCCTTCGGGCAACCGGAAATCAATCGCATTGCCTGCACGATATCGCCAGCAGCTTCCTTTATTGCTACAATTTTTTCGAAATCATTCGCCAAACGGATCACCGTTTCCGGAAGCATATTTGAAGCCGTTCTTCCCGGAACATTATATAAAATTATTGGCAGCGGCGCCGCTTTCGCAATGGCCGCAAAATGCTGGTAAATCCCTTCCTGTGTGGGTTTGTTGTAATAGGGCGAAACGGAAAGTATTGCCGTAAACGCTGAAAGGTCGCGTGATTTCATTTCGTCAACAACTTCCATCGTATTAAACCCGCCAATGCCCAAAACCAATGGCAATTTTCCATTATTGGTGGAAACTACGGTGTCAATGACCAGCTGTTTTTCGTCTTTTGAAAGGGTCGCGCTCTCACCGGTCGTCCCCAAAACCACCAAATAGTCAATTCCATTTTCAATGTTGAATTTTACCACCCTTTTAAGCCCTTCCACATCTACCGAAAAATCACTTTTAAATGGGGTTATCAATGCTACGCCTGTTCCTATTAATTCTTTCATTTTTTTTCTTTTGATTCTGTTGATACTATTGATGCTATTGATTCTATTAAATGTTTATTTCAGTCTTCCGCCATCCGTCACCCGTCACCCGTCATCCGTCATCCGTCCCCTAAATCTTCTTCAAAATTTGCAAATATTTTTTTACTTCAGCTTTAAAAAGTTCCGGCTTTTGAATATCAATTCCCAACAACAAATCGTAAATTCTTTCATCCGCCCCATTGAAACCAATTTTGAACTTAGCTTTGCTCTGTGCCGCCATCGCGCTCAAAAATTCGTGTTTCCCGCTGTAAAAACCGATCAGCACATCAAAAGGAAAATCAAGAAATTCCTGTGCATTTTGGTTATTGATTTCACCCCGAAACGTGAATTCCTTATTGGTTATCTGGTTTTGCCGAAGCGACGGAATCCTTCGCCGTGTTTCCACGAAAGTGAACATTTTCACGTCTTTCCGTTGCAAACCGAGTTCATTTCCAAATTCATAAAGCATTTCAAAATCGTCAAAAAAAGCTTCATCCACTAAAAATCCCAAATATTTCAAAGGAGCATTTCTTTGTGAAATATCGCGCTCCGTAAGTTTTCTTTCGGTGTGTTTTTTTAAGGAATGATGTTTTACTTTTTTCAGCATTACAACGTCAAGCTATTCGGCTGCAAAAATAGGTTTTTTCACGCCTTTTTGTTTTGAAATTAGGAAATCATTTGTAAAAAATCGTCTTCCGAAATTATTGCAACACCCAAACTTTCTGCTTTTGTTTTCTTGCTCGGCCCCATATTTTCGCCCGCCACCACATAATTTGTTTTTGCCGAAATGGAACTTGAAACTTTTCCGCCGTTGTCCTCGATTAGTTTTTTAAGTTCGTCGCGCGAAACTTTTGTGAA
>JBEBRF010000057.1:0-14930 GCA_040394975.1 Aequorivita soesokkakensis | reverse complement strand
CGGATTAGCCAATAAAAAAGCCAGCAACAGCTGGCTTGAAGAGTCGGGATGACAGTTCTTGAACCTTTTAAAGTAATTGAAAGTAATTGAAGGTAAAATAATGTCTAATAAGTTGTTTAAGATGTATTTTGATTTCAATGACACTTAACCGCTTTAAATCATCATCGCAAAAATTGCTACCTAAATTGCTACCTTTTTTTATATTTGCTTCAGACTTTTATACATCATGGCAAAGAATAGGATCACCAGTGGCACAGTGCGCTTTATTTCGCGTAACGACAAGATCAGAAAGGATCTTAAAGCGCCGATAGAGATTGTATACTCACTTCATGGCCAGCGCAAGACATTTAATTCGGGATTCGCTGTTTTTCCGGCATTGTGGGACGTTGAAAGCCAGCAGGCAATATATCAGTCCAAAAAGAATTTAAAGGGCATCACTGCAGGCCTGCCTTCTTCATTCGACCTTCTTCCTACACTGCATGATATCAACGAACTAAACGCCAAACTAGAACAGGTTAAAATCGATTTAAAGAAGGTCGAGGATTTTCTCGAGAGCAAAAGCGAGAGATATACTTCAGCCGATGTCAAACAGGAATACGACAATCGGCGCAAGAATAATTCTGCCACCAAAAAGGAGGATTCCAAGAATTATCTTGTCGATTTCATCAATCATTACGTTGCAAGTGTGATGGCGAGTAGAAACTCAGGTACCATAAAAGTCTATATCACTACTCGTAATCATATTGCTGATTATGAGAAAGAAAATCGCGTAAGAGTAGCGCTGCTAGATGCAGGATATGGTTTTCTGCAATCATTTTACAATTACCTCATAGAGGTGAAAGGTCAGATCAACATAACCGCCACAAAGCAAATAACCACCATTAAAACTTTCCTGGCATTCGCCCGGAAATATGGCCACAAAACGAACGAAACCTACCATGACTTCACAGTAAGACGTGAAACGCTAGAAGTAATAGCATTATCGGAAGGGGAGTTTTTGACATTGTACAACCTTAATCTCATTGGTGAAGGATCCGTAATCATCGACGATAAATCAGCAACAGATATAAAAGCGACTGACAAAGTGAAAAAGCCAAGGACGATATCATTTAAAGCTCTTTCAAAGGTCCGAGATGTGTTCTGTTTTTCATGTGTTACAGGGTTGAGGTATTCAGACTTAGCCCAGCTCCGCAAGGAGCATATCCGGAGTGGGTATATCAAATTGACTGTAACCAAGACAAAAGAACCGATAGAAGTGCCATTGACATCCTATGCAACCGAGATACTTTCACGTTATCCTCATCAGATCAAGTGCTTGCCCATTATTAGCAGCCAGAAGTTCAACGAATACCTGAAAGCCCTTTGTAAGCACGCAAGCATCAACGAGGCAATAGAAATTGTGCGCTACAAGGGTGCAAAACGTGAAGCGGCGGTATATCCTAAATATGAATTGATAAGCGCTCATACGGGCCGCAAAACGTTCGCCACGTTGTCATTGGAAAAAGGATTGAATGCCGAGGAAGTAATGAGTATTACCGGTCATAAGAGTTACGCCAGTTTCAAAAGGTATGTAAATGTTACTAAGGAGCGTAAGAGGGCGGCTATGTTGAAAGCTTGGGGAGCCCCGGGCGATCTATCAATAACTGGCTAATTTGAATCTTAGTGACATAAGGTATTGGGATGTTAAAGATCCTTCCCATATCACATCGTCGCCGATTTATGACAACATTCGCGACAAGAATAAAAATATATTATTACAAATTCGTGTTTATACGCACTGAACTCCATATTATATTGGAAGGTAGGGTTTTATCAATTTTGGAGAGTGAGACTTTACTTCTTTATCTATAGTAGGTCTGTTGCCATTTACCTCATCAAAAATTACGACAAACGAAAATACCAACAATTGCTCATACTCATTCTTTAAACGATCTTTATAATAAAACTTAATGTTATATTTTACTTGATTGTTCGCAGGTAGTTCAAGTCCACTTGCCATTATATTAAAAGATTTCACGGAACTTTCCCCAAATACTTTGATCCCGTCTCCCTTTTTGCCATTCCCTATATCACCAAGCCCTCGTATTTCAGATTTCGATTCCCACGTAACATCGTAAGCATCTTTCCCAATGTTTTCTAAATGTCCCTCTATCTCCATAATAAACGTTCTATTTTCGGAGTTAAAAGAAAATGGCGTAGCACCAAATTCTCTTTCTTTAAGACAGGGTTTAATTTTGTCGATATGAACGTCAAGCTCAATGCTCGCTTGAGCCTGCTGATATTTTTGAACCATTAATTGATTTTGAAACGTTCTATAAAGAAGAATAATCGTTCCAATAGAAATACCTAGTGATATCCAGCTAGCTGCGTCACCCCACACCTGGGCTATGAACGGAAAATCTCGAAGGTCTGAATTGGTTGTATTTATTGTATAGATTGTGATTGAAATTGTCCCTAGTAATGTGATTAGAGTAATCGAGTAACGATATCTTAATATCCATCCGGCAAATAGTTTTGTTATAAGGCGAAGGTAATTTTCGACGTTATTAGGATTCATAGAATTTAGATTGATGTCGCTAAGTTAATTGATTTATCAAAAAAAGCAACAAAGCGATAAATAGTAATGGGTTCGTTCCAGCTTAGGATAGTTCTACACGTTACCAGTAGCCCACATCTCTTAAAACCTCTCGGAGATGCTGATTGACTAGCAAAATGACAATCATCTTCTATTGCATTGAATTTGCCACGTCGGTACTTCAGACTGAGTAGAATTTATAGTTATAAAGGTTTTGTTACTATTACAAATGTCCTCAACACACTTCAATCACAGAACTATCATTGCTCTTAATTTCATGTATTTGTAACTGACTGTTTATCATTGCATCAATCTGATAGATTTTATGTAATAACCCTTGTTACATAAAAACCGAATTTAAAAGTACACCCATCTATTATAGTTTTGCTTGCATTAACAAAATAAATAAATGCAAATGGAAACTATAAATAATTCACTGCCAAGAATTACGGACTCTAAAGGGATCTCAGAGTTGCTAGGTATTTCAGAGGCAACCCTAATACGAGCCAAAAAACGAGGAGAGATCCCCTATATGATTATTAATGGTACACACCGATATAATGTAGATAAAGTCGTTGAGGCTCTTGAGAAAAGGTCTCATCGTAAATAAAAAAACCCTTATCAGAAGCACTGACAAGGGGGGAGTTTTTACGTTGTGAGGAACGAGGCAAATTTACAATAAAAAGCCTAAAATAAAAACTTCCGTCCTAATCCCTCTACTACAGTGCGAATTGAAAATAATTCGCAAATGAAAAATCAGAAAAGACATAGACTCGAAAAGACTCAGGTCTTCAGATATCTATTGGATCATGTGGCCACTGCTACCATGGTCGCTGTCTCACTTGAAATATACCGTCCTAACGTATGTCGCTATAAATCTATGCTGGAGCGAGCTGGCAAACTGCGCGTTGTTAAACGTGACAGATGTAAAATAACAGGCTGCATGGCTGATTACCTAACATGCGAACATGAAAAGGAGATTGGCCATGGATAACAGTAAGCACTATTCATTTACATCCGTACAAGTTCCAGTTGAAATATGGTTTCATAAAGAACTCACAGCCATTGATAAAATACTATTAACGGAGATCGTAAACCTGGTAAAGGCCAATAACAATTGCTTCAAAAGCAACCAAGCGTTTTCAGAGTTACTTGGTGTTAGTAAGGATCGGGTAACCCGTTTATTGTCATCCTTGAAAGACAGAGGGTTCATTGAAATCAAAATGGAGTACAAGACTGGCACGAAGCAGATAATCCGGAGGACAGTAAGTCTTTCGGATTCATTTCGAAAAATAATCCTCGGAGGATTGGCCTCAGAAAATGCTAAAACGCCTATAGTTAAAAACACCGATACCCTATCGGCGAAAACACCTATAGGTATAGTTGAAAACAACTACACCCCTATAGGTGAAAACACCGAGGATAATATAATCAATAAGAATAAGTCATTTAATAAATCAATTAATAATATCCCCTTACCCCCTGAAGTGGATAACCATAATTTCACTTTTGATATGTTTTGGAATTTATACGATAAAAAAGTGGATAGAATAAAATGCGAACGTAAATGGGAAAATCTAAAAGCTCAAGACAAGAAGGCCATACAGAACTATTTGCCTGGCTATGTGAAATCCACGCCGGATATACAGTTCCGCAAAAACCCATCAACCTTCCTGAATAATCGGGCCTGGGAAAACGAAATTATACAACGAAGTGCAGTGAAGTCGGACAAACCAAGGCTACTGCAACCTATGGAAAAAAGAGAATATGGAAAACTTTAATTATATCACACTAACAGCTGAAGAAATCCAGTCGGCCCTTTATCGAGCAAAAGTGGAAAAAGCAAAAATCATTCAGCGGGAACCGACCAGGCTTGAGTGGGGAACATCGAAATTCTGGGAAACAATGGCTATCATTTGCCCCGAGTTCAAAGAGAATAACGACAATCGGCAAATCATTTACCAACTCATTCGGTACTTCATGGGTGATAATACTCTTATAGCCGAAGGAATATCGCTTCACAAGGGAATTATGCTAGCCGGTCCAGTAGGCTGTGGAAAGACAACGATACTCAAAGTGTTCCAGAGATTAGGGCTAACGGCGTTTAGAGATTGCTGCAATCTCATTCGACTATACAGTTCCTATCAGGACAAAGATGAGTTTTTCCGTGATTATGCTTATCAAAAGCCAAGAAAGGAAGAGGGAATGTTACTGGATGATTTTGGATCTGAAGACTTGGTTTCTGAATTCGGAAACAAAACCAGCGTGACTGCTGAAATAATCCGGTATAGATATAACAGTCGCTTAATCACTCATTTCACTACGAACCTCACAGCGAAAGAAATAGGCGATGTCTACGGTGACAGAATCAAATCAAGGCTTCGGGAAATGGTCAACTTCATTTCATTCGATCCAAATGCTGCCGATTTAAGGAAATAAATAATGACATCTAATAAATCATAAATGGAAACAACAGAAAACGTCAGAATGACAAGAAAACTAACCGTTACTCAACAGAAGGTATTGGTAAAGGATGGCGAGTCGGCTTTTAACGAATTCTTACAACACTTGGAAAAAGTCAAACCTTTGATCCGCGATTTGGCGAGCGCTTGGAATGATGCTTCGGATCTGCTCGGTTCTTTCTCTGGTGCTCGGTTCAGAACTATCATCGTGGGGCAGATTAGGGGTTATATTGATGGGGTAGTTGAGCAAAAAATTCAACGAATTGAAGCCCCGCTGAGAAATAGTTATCAGGAATATTTTGAAAGACTAACTTCAAATATTATTTCAATAAGCAATGAGATAAATCAACAGAATCTTTCACAGGAAAACTGGTATCGAAATCAATGGCCACATAAAGCCAGGTCAATGCAGGAATGGCCAGTCGATCACGATGGTAATGTTCTATTGGATCCTTATCAATTAAGGGAGGAGTTCAACAAGTACCTGGATAGCAATGGCCAAATCCAAGCCTACAATGCACTTTTAGAAGTTGAATCGGAGCTTAACAAAGCAATCGAAATTATCCAACGACATAATCCTGGAATGCTCGGTCTCGACCTGTGGAAGATTATAAAGTATTCTTTTCAGACCGACCGATTTGAATTGCAAAAAGACCTAACGCCGATATTTTTTATACAAAACAACATTGATTAACATGGAAGAAAACAAAAAAGAATTAGGGGAAAACGAGGTTTCACCCGAAATGAAAGAGTACATCGAGGATCTCAATAAAGCTAAAAAGGCTGGAAAATTGGTATATGATCCAACTACGGATCGACACGTGATTATCCCGTAAGTAGGTAGGGGAAAACCTCACAAAACCTCACATTAGTGCCAAATCACCTTAAAACTAAGCATTCAAAAGGAAATCAAAACAATGTTATCGGGCGAAAAAACATGATAAAACCTGACAAAACCTTACATCATGACCACTAAACAAGAAAAATTCATAAAGAAATATTGTAAGCACTGGAATGCCTCTAGGGCGGCTCGGGACGCAGGGTATAGTGTCAGATCGGCGGCGCAAATAGGGTATGAGAATATGAGGAAGCAAAAAATAGCAATTCCAATTAGGTGCGAGTTAGATAGGTTGTCTGAAGAAAGGAATAGGGTAATCTTTGGCAGATTAAGGTGAAAGGATGATAAATATTGAGGTTTCGTAAAGGGTTCAAATCTAACCCTCACTCAAAGCAAAGTAATTAAATAATTGATAATCAATTGAATAATAAGAAGTGGATAATTTAGGTAGCAAAACAGGTAGTGAAAACCTGATAGGCGTTGACATAGCGGTAGGAAGTCTATCAAATACCATAGCCGTCATAAATTCAAAATCTTTAACACATTACAACTATACATGGTAACCCAATTGAACATATTCAGGGGGACGACCCCTATTGCATCGGTCGACATAGATGAAAAGACCGTCATGCAGCGTGAGTTTATGGGCGCGGACAAGATCGCGGCCAGTTTTATACTGACTTCGGCGCTTAACCTGGCTATCGGCGACCATGTGATCTATATGGGGCGCAAATATTCAATCAAGCACGCTCCCGAGGCACATCATGGGAAAAACGGATATACGCACGCACCGATATTCTATAGCGAACCATTTTCATGGTATGATAAATTATTGATGGATGAGGGTGATTCCAATTTCAGTTATACCGGGACGCCGTTCGAGTTTCTTTCGCTCATACTGTATAATGTGCAGGAGTTCGATTCGGCATGGCAGATTGGTGATGTGGCGTTGATCGACGAACCGCAGACGCTTCCCTTTTCCGGTACAACTTGCTTTCAGGCGCTGGTCCAGGTTGCGCAGGCGTTTAAACTTGAGTTTAATTGGATAGGCAAAAGCGTATATCTAGTAGAGAACGTAGGGACAACACTCCCGATCACGCTGGAATACGGCCGGGGGAAAGGCTTATACAGTCTTACCCGGCGGGCGGTAGATGAAGCATTCGCCACTGAGTGGTATGGATATGGCGGCACGCAGAATCTGCCCGTTGGTTATGGAAAGACCAGGCTTTCCCTCGCATCCCCAGTACAGAGAAATGTTAGCCTTTATGGCCGCAAGCAGGGTATGGTCACCTTCGACCATATTTACCCCCGATATACAGGCAATGTTGCGAGCATATCCGGCAGCAATACCATCACGGACATAGGCATAAACTTCCCCATCACTCCGATAGCCGATGGCAGCGCGAAAATCGTATTCAAAACCGGAGACCTGGGGGGAAATGAGTTTACCATCACTGGATGGAATCAGTCAACCGGTATAGTGACCTTTGGCACTAACCGGGAGGAAGGCGGGTACGAGCTGCCCAATGACAACGTACATGCCAGTATTGGCGATACCTATACGGTCGTAGGCGTTTTAATGCCAAACCAATACATGACTTCTGCACTATCGGAATTGTCCATTGAGGTTAACAGCCATGCGGATAAAAACAGCCATCCTAAGGTCGCCTATGGGCTTCAGGTTGATCGAAACTACATTGCCACCATGGGTTACACCGGAATGATCAATCCGGGGGATAGGCTCCGGGTTAAAGACACACAGTTGTTTATAAATGACCTGTTGAGGATACAAAGCGTGTCATGGCCATTGGTGCAGCCCGGTGCAATCACGGCAACCATATCCGATTCCGTTCAGTACACCTTCCAGGAGAGGATCGCCAAGGATGCGATCGACGGCAAGAAGATTGCCAGCAATGCACAGGCCGGGGCTGTATTTGCCCGGAAGGTGGCTGACGAAATTGCTAATGCTGCGGTTGTAACCCAGTTCCAGCGTAATTACGTTGGGGATCGGGCTATACTTACCGGAGCGGTTGTGGTTGGTAATCCCGATGATGGTGAGGTAGGGTTTATCACCGGCGTTTTTGAAGGAACGGGTCCTGGCGGAGAAGTTGTCGAAGAAGATATGATAATCGTGGGCGGAGGGAGTAAATTCGGAGACCGGAAAAACGCTAAATTCAAGCTGTTGCGTAATGGAAATATCTATTCGACAGCCGGATACATAGGCGGGTTCAAGATATTGCAGAACAGCCTCGAAAGCGCCAACGACGTTGAGGGCGGCAGGTTCGTGCTATCACCAGATGGCGGCCTGATAGCTTTCATGGACGATCCGGAGGATGTATGGTCCGGCATAGGGGTTAATGTATTTTCGGTGGCATCCGGAATCCGGGCGGTAGCAAGGTTTGAAAACAAAAGCAGTAAGCCCACCACTAACTATGCTGTTTACGCATCGGCCGAGAATGGGATAAACAACATATCATTTCATGGAAAAGGCAACGTGTCTGTTGACGGCGCGATAAGCCAGCGGAACCTTTACGTTTTCACGCCTAATTCAACCGTAAACACCCTTTCTGCAAAGCAGTCCAACAATGCCATATTACGGGTGACGAATGCAACTTACAATTGGGTCTACCTTCCAACGGTTGACGATATAAGGGGTGCATTCGGAATCGCTTCCAGTGCTGATTTCTGTATCAGGTATACCGTGAGCGCGCACTACAACAGCCTTGCCCTGACACTTGCTGTGCCCTCTTATGACATGCGGGACTTCGATGGAAATGTAATGGCCAACCTTGCCATGGAAAAGGGCGACAGCGCGGACTTTTACATTTTCAGTGAGTCGGGAACGGTGACGGCACAGATACTCAATAGACAACACACTTCGTAATGAGCCAGTACGTATTTAATAGCATCCTTCTGTCAAACTTCGGATTCGAGGCAACCAGCACCGTCCGGCGGGCAACCTTGCTATTTAGATTATATTTGAGATTGGCAAAAAAATTTGCATATTTGAAGTGCGAACTAGTCTTGGAGCAATCCAAGCAATTTATTTACTAACGATATGCCCGGCGATCGGTTGCAAGTACCGAACTTTCTCTCTTCGAGACTAGTTCGCAGCGACCGGGCGTTTTTAAATCTATTTAGACATGGAAAGATGTCATCTAACCAACGGGGCTGCGAATCCCGAAACCAAGACCAGCATCAGTAAGAATCGATGGTTTGTTAATTCAGAATTACCTATAGGAGCTTCTCCTAAGAACGCACTGCCCGAAGATCCACACCTTACGATTCGACAAGTTTGCGACCTATTCGCCATAAAGCCAAAAAAACTGAAATCATGGTTAATTCTTTGTATGGTTCGTTTTCGAATGCATGGTGAGACAGTGTATTTTAAACAATCGGAAATTGAAGCGGACTTTAGGTTTATACGGATTTTCGAATCAATAACCGGTTATCAAGCAAAAATGGATTTTTTAAAGGCTAATGATAACCCATTTGGTTGCTATTGTAATCCAGAGTTGATATGAGCACAACAAGATCAATATTTGACTACGACCTGAGAGATATTCTAACCGATGCCGCTAAACTTGGTGCTACTGCGGCTTTAGCAGGAGCCGGCTTGCTTAAGCCATATTTGAGTAAGGCAGAAGCTTACAGACTGTACGGTCGATATAAGGTCGATAAATGGATCCGGATGCAGATGGTCAGCGTCAATCAGGACTTAGGAAATAATGATAAGGGGAGGATTGACCGGGTAGAAATCGAGGCCGTGGCATCCAGCCAAAACCTGGCCACGTATATCAATAACCAATATTTTAAATCAAAGGGAATCAAGATCGACTGGGATAAAGCCAGGAATCCAGCGAACAAACCTCCCAAAAAATAAGATATTTTATGGAAAGAGCTGTTACTGGGCAACCATTCCAAGAGGGAATGGTATTGTCAATTAAACAATCCATCAATAGTAAAAATATTATTGTTGATATTGTCAAAAAAGAGGATTATTTCATGAACGAAGGCACGCCCTACCAAACAAGGTGGATTTATGAGGAGTTCAGCGACGGGTCTAAAAGCTTGACTTTATCGCCGGAGGATTGGGATGAGCTTGAAATGCTATACCCTGATTAGGTCAAATAACGTAGAAAGAGTGATGTAGCCTATTGTATTTGTAAGAGGCTGCCTCAATTTATTTTTGAGACAGTCTCTTTTTACTTAAACGAATACTTTAGAATTATCGCTGAGTTTGGAAAAATAAAGAGTGTAAAAAACCCCTTACTAAAGTCTAGTAAGGGGAACCTTTTATGTGTGAGAAACGGACTAATTTGCAAATATAAATCTATTTTTTAACCAAACGAAAGAGGTCGTTTTTGCACGTCCAGAGCTTTTTTGCTCAACCGAAGGATACCTACGAAAATCAATATTGCTGCCTGTATGATGGCGTTCCGTTACGGGGTCTGGAAGCAGGTAGAGGGGGTTCGTGAAAATTCAATCCGCTTTAACAGCGAATTTGCCAATACAGCGAAGCGGTGCGGCGGCAAGCTGGGGTTAATGACTGGCGTGTACATTTTTCACCTTTACCGATAACCCAGTTTGGGAGATAGGACACCTAATTGATTAGTAACCCCTCCATTATTTGTATAACACTATTGCCCCGTTCAAATAATTCTTAAGATCATTGGCCTTGAACATTTGGTAAGTCTCGGCAATGGGCAAAGTCAATCCGCCAATGTACTCCATCGAATTATTACGCTCAATAATATCTATACGAATAGCATCTCCTTCAATCCTTATTGACTTGATAACACGGTTTGTCCCATGTGTAATGATTCGGATGGCCTCGTTAAACAACTCCGAAAACTGCCTATCGACATTAAAAGAATTGGCTTCATAAAAACCTTGATCTTCGCTTCTCCTGAAATCTCTATTCAATTCATAGGTTAGAAAATAAAAGTAGAACGCAGCGCGCTGGCTCTTGGTCAACCCCCGGTCGCCATTGAACATGCTGCTGAGTGTAGATTTATCGAGTGCCATCTGCTTGATTATGTCGTTGCGTTTGATGCCGAATTCATTCATTTTACTTTCTATCCACTCCAGGTCTATTGTGGCCACGTCAAGGGAGTAAACCAACGGGATAACCTTTGCATCAGGGAATACCTCTTTGGCTCGCTCAACCAATTCTTTTTGATTTAAGATATACCCATTCAAAATACAGGATTGCGTGATTTTAACGATATCCTCATCCAGCAAATCGATGTCAATACCCATCCTGCGGTAGTTGGATATTGACCGGCCTTGCGCCTTTGTAATTGATAAAGTTTCCATTTATTAATTTGATGTTTATTAGGGAAGCTCCTAAGCCCTTGTTTTACCGATACAAAGATGAACATAAGTTTGCGATATACAAACTTACATGAAAATAATTCAACAAAAATTACCTAAAACTCCTTCCAGGAATATGTTGATAATAAGATGGTTGTTGATAAACTATTTCGTAAGTAAAATATATCTGTCATAATTTTGAAAAAAGGGTAAATATGATTCGATCAGTGCCATTACCACCTATTTTGATAAAAGTTGGTAAAAAACAACATATTGAACAATTTGTCAACGAGGGTATTATAAAGTTCGGCACCTATGCTGATTATCGAAAAACAGAAGACCATGATATCATTGTAGGTAGAAGCGACTCGCTTGAAGGTTTGGGGCAGCGGTTTGATGGTACTGTAACACTCACAATAGGTGAGAGGTCGATAGAAGTTCCAAATGGTAAATTAAACATCTTTCAAAATCAATATTCTCATCTGTTTTGCATGTATGGATTTGCCCGTACCCTTCCGTTCGGATTTAAGATAGACGGTAGAATGCAATGTTTCGGAGATACAGCGGTGATCTTTAATTCTAAAGCATTTTTAATGCGCATGACAGAGGTATTCTCGATGATTGATTTTGAAATGGATTATGTCAAATATTATCCTGAAAAAACATTCTTGAGTAACTTGGGTCCGTATTCCAAAAGGGAGGGATATAGCTATCAATATGAATACAGGATAGCCACCAATTTGTCAAATGAATTCGTAAATATTGGCGATGTATTAGCGCAACGAAAGGACACTCTAATAGTCCCTTCTTCCAAACTTTCTAAGCTGAAGCTTGATATTCGTCCATATTAACAAACCCCTTCGGATTAACAAGCCGTGGTTTCGCAAATATAAACAAATGCGAGCGTACAGTTTCGTTTCACCGGGTCATAATCCCACGTTCACATCATCATCTACGTGTTGATTGAATGTGAGCCGGTTGAAAAGTTCGTGGTTTACTTAGCATAGCAAGAAATTCTCCCATTGTAAGTATGGATAACGTCCACTAAATCACCCCTCATACTGGACAATCTCTCGGATCTTGAAACATGAGTGGCTGTAGAATCCTTTATGTTTTTAACCACTCTTTTAAATTCTTCCTGCCAATTACCCGAGTCAGGCAAATCAAATGCATTGAGTTCATTGTAAATTTTCGTTACTGAATCAATGATTGAAATTAACGCTTGCTTAGTTTTGGCTTTCCTTGCCGACTTTAAATGTAGGTTCAAATCACTTACTGAGCTCATAATACAGTTATTGTTTCCCCCAGCCCCATTGCCGGGATTGATACAAATATCAGCAAAAACTATGGGCGTATTTTGAGGGGGTAGTTTGGCTGAAATTACTATATTGGTATACGGTTTAGGTTTAGCCGCTCCTAATGTGGCTTCAGCCCCTCACTACGGTGAGGGGTTGTTTTTTAGATGGGTGGCATCTTCCAATTGTCTACCATTTGGTCATTCACAGGCTTCTCATTATTGAAAATCGCCGATACTGCTAGGACCAGGTCATCCGGCATTGCATTGTTCTCCCAGCGATCCTGGATGCCGTACATACCCCTGTAGAAAAAACTCTCCTTGCCGTTTTCCCACCTAACCCGGGCATAATGCAATCCAAGCCTATCCAGCACGATATATTTGATCGTTGTGGCTCTGCTCCGGACTGTAATAACACTTCTTTCATATCACTATTAAAATTTCAAAGATACTTGTTTTACTAACCCATTTAGTGATTCCTTTATGGAAATGGAAAAGTCCGCATGGAGGAATAGAGAAACGGAGCAGAGCTGTTGTTTTAAAACAATTTATATCTTTGTTTGGAAATACCTATACCGATGACTGCTAAACCTAAACATCGACTTGTTTTATCGACGACTTATCTTTTGTGGATATTGCCTTTGATTATTATTTCATGTACAAATAGGGATGAACGGCTGCGCCGAAAAATCGAAGGTGTGGTTAAGAACGAGGTGCTAATGTCAGGGAAAATAGATAGTAGTTTTGTTTCATTGGATGAATTTACATTACACAAAGTAGATACTTTGACAGATAGGATTGATTCAACCAGGCTACTGAATTACTTAATCACAATGTATAATTTACAATCTGATGCAATAGAGACTAAGATTGAGATGGCTCGGTTAGAACAAAGCAGTGCAAAGCTAAAATTAGATAATGCCCGGTTATATCGATCGATGTGGGGCAACGACATCCTTACCAAAATGGAACTTGAAGACGCACAAAAATACCTTGACAATGCAAAAAGCATTAGTGAAGAAGTTAAGAAAGAGACAGAGTATCTTGATCGAAATGTTAAATCGCGTATTGACACCATTAATATTAGGTTAGATCGAGGCGAGGTAGACAGTATGACTTTTAGAGGGTATATTGCTGTTTACAGTTATCGGGGGGCGGACATGAATAATAAAGAAGTGAGAGCTGATAGCTTACAGATGACAATATCGGAAGACTTCAGAGTTATGCCATGGATAAGAGCAAACGTTGAAATCCTCAACTTCAAATGAAGACGTATACTTGCTTTTGATATTTAGGTTTACAATCGCTTAGTTAGCGCTGCGTCTTCCGAAGAAATTGCTCTCCGCTCAATTTAACACACAATTTGTAGCGCGACGCTGTTTGAATTGTCATAGTATTGTCACAAATCAATAATCTTTAAAAAAAATGCGAGTTTGAAAAATAAGTCATTTTCGTGACTTCTGTTTGTAAGTTTGTTTGATGCAAACAAACTAGCCGTCCACAGTCAGATAATTCTTTTAAAGCTTTCTAATCATGCAATTAATTCAATTTTTAACGAGCATGTAGCCAAGGATCATAAAATTACAGATTTGACGCTTACAAACTCGTATTTAGACCGTTGCGTTTGTACAAATGCAAATCTAGCTGTATTATTGTGCATTAATTACTATTTCCTAGTTGAATAAAATACTGTTTGAAAGAACATAAATCAAAACCACTCGTTACAACCTAGCAACAAAAATGGAACAACGTATAGAACAACTTGAACAAAAAGTAGAGGACTTAGTCGGCCACATAGGAGCATTAACGGACATCATTATTAATGCCTTGGGTAAGATTGATGACAACAATAGCTCATTCAGTAATAGATTTGATGCCATAAATACCAAGCTGGCCACCATCAGTGCTAGTATTGATGAATTGAAGGGGGGGTCCGACAAAACTATCGGGGCTTTAGATTCTGGTTTTAAAGATCTTAAGACTGAAATACAAAAAATTAATGCAGTTACTGGCTATGCAGATCAGCACGCAAATACTGCATCCATTAGAAGAAGTTTGAATTAGCTAGTTTTACTGAATCAAAGTAAAAGAAGCGGCTCTTTAGGGTCGCTTTTTTATTTTTACCCCTTGGATGCCAATGCTGCTTAACTTAAGAGTTCAGTTTCTAAGCCAATACATCTCTGATAATTTATCACAAAAAACCCATCAAACTAATGACGGGGTTTATTAGACTTTTTACCACTCCGTGGTAATACAAAGCTACGTAATCCATCGGAACTTATAACATTCCCAACCTTGGTCAGAAAAACACTGGAATTACTACCTTTTTTACTACCTGTTCCCGCAATAAAAAAGCAATCAACTGAAAATCAATTGATTGCTATTTGATTGGGTCGGGATGACAGGATTCGAACCTGCGGCCTCTTCGTCCCGAACGAAGCGCGC
>JBEBRF010000056.1:0-14944 GCA_040394975.1 Aequorivita soesokkakensis | reverse complement strand
GATGACGGAAAAATAAATGAATAATTCTGAAATATGGAAGCTAAATTCAAGTTTGAAAAATTACAGATTTGGCAAAAAGCAATGGATTTTGGAGAAGAAATTGATAAGCTTTCAGAAAAATTTCCAATGAAAGAAAAATTTAATTTAAGTTCCCAAATTTGCAGAGCGGTCGATTCCATAGCGTTAAATATTTCTGAAGGATCAATTCTTCAATCAAATGCAGAGCAAAAGAAATTTACTGGTTACGCAATAAGATCAATGGCAGAGGTAGTTACTTGTTTATATAAAGCAAAAAAAAGAAATTATATCTCAGAAACAGAATTTGAAAAACAATATAACCAAGCATACCACCTGATGAATATGATGGTCGCTTTCAGAAATAAAATAAACTAAAAATGACGCAGGCTTCGGTCACCTGTCATCCGTCTTCCGTCCATTATTATGAATGAATTACACATCTACAATTCCCTTTCAAAAACCAAGGAAAAATTCACGCCAATCCACGAGAATTCAGTGGGAATGTACGTTTGCGGGCCCACCGTTTACAGCAACGTGCATTTGGGCAATTGCCGGACCTTTCTTTCGTTTGACTTGGTTTTTCGATATTTGAAACATTTGGGCTATAAAGTTCGATACGTGCGAAACATCACCGATGCCGGCCATTTGGAAAACGACGGCGAAAGTGGCGACGACCCAATTCTGAAAAAAGCTCGGTTGGAACAATTGGAGCCGATGGAAGTGGTGCAAAAATATACGGTAGATTTCCACACGATTATGGCAAAGTTCAACGCCCTGCCGCCAAGTATTGAACCCACCGCAACCGGCCATATTATTGAGCAAATTGAAATTGTACAAAAAATTATCGACGAAGGTTTTGCTTACGAAGAAAACGGCTCGGTTTATTTTGATGTACTGAAATTCAACGAAACCAACCATTACGGAAAACTCAGCGGCAGAAATCTCGAAGATATGATCGCCAACACCCGCGAACTTTCCGCACAGAGCGACAAAAAAAATCCGCAGGATTTTGCACTTTGGAAAAAAGCCGAACCACAGCACATTATGCGCTGGCCCTCGCCGTGGAGCGACGGTTTTCCGGGCTGGCACTTGGAATGTACCGCAATGAGCACCAAATATTTGGGCAATAATTTTGACATCCACGGCGGCGGGATGGATTTGAAATTCCCGCATCACGAGTGCGAGATTGCACAGGCCGAGGCCTGCAACCACACTACGCCCGTAAATTACTGGATGCACGCAAATATGCTTACACTGAACGGAAAGAAAATGTCAAAATCTACCGGAAATTACATTCTTCCGAATGAAATGTTTACGGGCGAAAACGATGTTTTAAGCAAACCTTTTTCACCAACGGTTACCAAATTTTTTATGTACCAAGCGCACTACCGAAGCATTCTCGATTTCAGCAGTGAGGCTTTGGAAGCTTCGGAAAAAGGGTTTAATCGTTTGATGGATGCTTATAGAATGTTGGACGAAATAACTCCTTCGGAAAAAACTACTCTTGAAATTGAAGACTGGCGAAAAGCTTGTTATGATGCGATGAACGACGATTTCAACAGCCCTATTCTTATTGCAACTCTTTTTGAAGCGGTGAAATTTGTAAATTCCCTAAAAGAGGAAAAGGAAACTATTTCGGAAACAGATTTGGCTTTGCTAATACAAACGATGGATGACTTTCTTTTCGATGTTTTGGGACTGGAAGATACTATTTCCGAAACTTCAAAAAATGCCGAAAAACTTTCCGTTGCTGTGGAACTTCTCATTCAATTAAGAAATCAAGCCCGCGCCAACAAAGATTTCGCGACAAGCGATAAAATCCGCGATGAACTTGCCGAAAAGGGAATTCAGTTGAAAGACGGAAAGGACGGAACTACTTTTCAAGTTATGGGTTAAGAGTTATGAGTTTAGAAAGAATCTTCATTTTTCCATTTATTGTATTAATTCGATTTTACCAAAAATTCATTTCCCCTTTTACGCCGGCAACTTGCAGATATTCGCCCACATGTTCCCATTATTCCGTGGAAGCGCTGCAAACACACGGACTGCTGAAAGGTGGATGGCTCGCCATTAAACGAATAGCAAGTTGCAACCCATGGGGCGGTTCGGGTTTCGATCCCGTTCCTCCGCGCGGGAAATAGTTATTGGTTATTGGGTTACTCAGTTATTCATTACACCATTTCAATAACAAATAACTCAATAACCTAATAACTTATCATCAAAATAAAGTAATTACCCTCCGATACTTTTAGGCTTTTGCTATCTTTACGCTGCTTAATAAAAACTCTACTATGCACTATTTAAGTTTTACCTGGAACCCTTCGGAAGGAATTGATCTCGGATTTTTTATGATTCGTTATTACAGCCTCATGTTTGTGGTAGCCTTCACTTTGGGATGGATTTTGACCAAAAAAATATTTGAGCGCGAAGGTCAGCCGCAGGAAAAACTGGACAAACTTTTCATTTATATGGTGGTTGCAGTTTTGGTTGGAGCGCGTTTGGGACATGTTATTTTCTATCAGCCGGAACTTTTTGTGCAAGACCCGCTTTCTGTTTTTCTGCCAATACAAACCGTTCCCGAATTTGAATTTACCGGCTTTCAAGGTTTGGCGAGTCACGGTGCGGCGATCGCTATTTTGATCGCGATGTATTATTACACAAAAAACGTAGTGAAAAAACCCTTTTTGTGGATTATGGACCGAATTGTAATTGCGGTTGCGGCCGGCGGAACATTTGTGCGGATCGGGAATTTTATGAATTCTGAAATCATCGGGAAACCTTCGGGCGATTTTCCACTTGGCGTTCGTTTCGTGCACGAGGGAATTTCAAAACAGGAGGCCGTAAATGCAACGGGAATACAAAATCCGAGCAATGCTTATGACGCAATTGTCCACAATCCGCAATTTTTGGATTTGCTGAATTCCGTTCCCTTTCGCCATCCGGCGCAATTGTATGAGGCTGTTGGCTACATAATTACATTTTTGGTTTGTTGGTATTTATACTGGAAAACCGAGCGCAGAAAACAGAATGGCTACATTTTCGGGGTGTTTTTGATACTTCTTTTTACGGTTCGCTTTTTGGTTGAATTTATAAAGGAAAGCCAAGGCGGTTTCGAGTCGGCCCTCGGGTTGCTTTCCACTGGACAATGGCTTAGTGTTCCTTTTATTATTGCGGGAATTTACATTATGTGGAAGGCCGCCGCCCAGCCCACAAAGGGGGAGCTTGGTGCTTCTTAAAAAATCTTGATTTTAAAATGAAAAAAATACTTATTTCCGCTGCGATTGTAACTTCACTCTTTTCACTTTACAATTGTAAAGACAATAAAAATATAGAACCCAAAAGCATCACAAAAGAAATAACCTTCACCAAAGAAGGCGAACTCACTTTATTGAAAGCTAAAAACGATTCCATAATAGAAAAACTGGATATTGAAATAGCAGATGACGACTATTCCACCCAAACGGGCTTGATGTACCGCAATTCCATGGCTGAAAACCAGGCGATGCTGTTTATTTTTCCGGACGAACAACAACGTTCCTTTTATATGAAGAATACTGAAATTCCTTTGGATATTATTTATTTCAATTCAAAAAAAGAAATAGTGAGCATCCAGAAAAACGCAAAACCGTATGATGAAACTTCGCTTCCTTCACAGGCCGTTTCGCAATATGTGCTGGAAGTAAATGCGGGACTTTCGGATAGCTGGAATTTGGAATTGGGCGATACATTTGGATACTCCCGAAAAAATTGACGCTGAAAAGAAACTGAAAAAGTGCGCTTCTTTAAACTAAAAGAGGCTGCCCTCAAAATGAAGGCAGCCTCTTTTCAATTTATCTAAGATTCAACTAAGCTTCCAGGGCTTTTTCGTTTTTATCGTCCAATTCCGCGCGATTGCCACTCTTGTTTTTCATGGTATCATAATAAAGCGGGGTCGCAATGAAAAGGGTTGAATACACCCCGGTAAGTATCCCTATTAAAAGAGCGAACATAAACCCGCGAAGGGATTCGCCACCAAAGATGAAAATGGCCAGCAACACCAAGCCTGTGGAAATGGCCGTGTTGAAGGTACGGGCCAGCGTGGAATTCAACGCACTGTTCACTTTTCGTTCTAGGGACCAACTGGAATGTATGTGCACATATTCCCGGATACGGTCAAAAATAACCACTGTATCGTTAAGAGAATATCCAATAACGGTAAGGATTGCGGCAATAAACGCTTGGTCTATTTCCAAACTGAAAGGCAGGAATTTATAACAGATTGAGTACATAGCCACAATAAAGAAAGCGTCATGGAAAAGAGCCGCGACGGCACCAAAACCAAATTGCCAGTTTTTAAAGCGCATCAAAATATATAGGAACATAACAATCAACGAACCCAATATAGCCCACACGGCATTTTTCTGAATATCATCTGC
This sequence comes from Aequorivita soesokkakensis, assembly GCA_040394975.1. Classification (GTDB taxonomy): domain Bacteria; phylum Bacteroidota; class Bacteroidia; order Flavobacteriales; family Flavobacteriaceae; genus Aequorivita; species Aequorivita soesokkakensis_A. Next base: position 10,511 of record JBEBRF010000056.1, on the reverse strand, counting down.
AATGGTGGGGCCCACTTTGGTATATTGCATAATCCCCACTGCCTTTCCGTCAGTGACGGTAGCGAATTCTTCCATGGAAAGTTCCGCAGGAAGGTTGGGCTTTAAGGACTCATAAAGCATTTGCTGAATTTGACTGTCCACCTCTTCGCCACTTTCCTCGATTTTATATTTTGTGGTGATTTTCAACTGGTTGTCGCTACCGAAAGTTTTTGATTCCACACTTCCGAACACATCGCTAAGGTCTTCCCCAATTTCGTTGGCGCTAACAGTTTTGTCAAAACGGACAATGTAGCTTCTACCTCCCACAAAATCAATTCCGTAGTTAAGGCCTTGCGTAAAGAGGGAAGTTATTCCAATAAGAATGAATATACCTGAGGCGATGTAATATACTTTTCGGTTTTTGATAAAATCAAAAGTAGGGTTCTTAAAAAAGTTGCGGCTAACAGCGGTAACAAAGGTTAGGCTTGCTCCCTTATTCATAAAATAAGCAATACAGAGCCTGGTAATGAACAGTGCCGTAAACAAAGAAGTGGCAATACCTATCAATAATGTGGTGGCGAACCCTTGAATGGGTCCAGAGCCGAACACCAATAGGATTATTCCCGTCAATGCGGTAGTAATGTTTGAATCCAAAATGGCCGAAAGTGCATTTTTAAAACCGTCATTGATTGCCGACCGTTGGTCTTTTCCGGCAGCGAGTTCTTCTTTTATCCTTTCAAAAATAAGAACGTTCGCATCTACCGCCATACCGATGGTCAAAACGATACCCGCAATTCCCGGAAGCGTTAGCACCGCGCCAATTCCGGCCAATATCCCGAATATGAAAAGCAAGTTGACAATAAGGGCTACAACTGCTGTAAACCCACCCTTGCCATAATATGTTATCATAAAAGCGAACACCAAAATCAAGGCTACCAGGAATGATATCATTCCACTGTCGATAGCTTCTTGCCCCAATGAAGGGCCCACAACCTCTGCTTGAATAATCTCGGCGGAAGCTGGCAGTTTACCGGCGCGCAATACGTTTGCCAAATCCTTCCCTTCCGCTACTGTAAAATCTCCCGAAATTTGGCTTCGGCCACCGGCAATGGGGCCCGAGGTTACACCGGGGGCGGAGTACACAATGTTATCAAGCACGATGGCAATCTGGCTTTGGTTTCTGTATGCTTCCCCGGTCATTTGCTCCCATACTTTGGCGCCTTGGCCGTTCATTTGCATGGAAACAACGATGCGGCTCAATTGATCAAAATCCTGACTGGCGTCAACCACTACACTTCCTCCAAGTTGGGGAGTGCCATCCTTATTGCCTTTTATGGCATATAATGCTGTAATCTCATCTCCATTTAATTGTGGACTGTTTTCTGGGAGTCCCCACATAAAGTTTGCGTAACGCAAATCATTTGTCAAAAGCGATTTTATTTGTGGATTGCGCAAATAGCCATTGATAGCAGCGGTATCCTTCAGTCTGAATGTAGCGATCACTGGCCCTCCCTGGCTTCCCAATGAAACCATTTTTGAAAGAATGGGGTTTGCATTTTCATTATCTGAAAGTGTGTCTTTTACATCCTTACCACCCAATAGTTTGCTTACATCGTCTTCCTCAATTTTTGCTGAATCTATTACCGTGGTTGTTGTGTCACTAATTGCTGCTGTTTCGGTAGAAGTCTTGGCCATAGCGATTTCACCTGCCTTGGCGTCTGCCGCTTGAAGGAAGCCAGCCATTTCCTCAAATTTATGAACATACCAAAACTCCAATTGGGCGGTGCTTTGAAGCAATTTTTTTACCCTATCCACATCTTTCGCTCCGGGAAGTTCCACGAGGATTCTTGCAGATTTCCCTATACGCTGAATGTTTGGCTGGGTTACCCCAAATTTATCGATACGCTTCCTTAAAACTTCAAAAGCGGAAGTAATGGATTCATCAATTTTAGTTTCAATGATAGGTTTTACTTGGGCATTTGTCATACCTTGATTGATAACATCTTCAAGGTTTTTGTTGTAGAAAATATCAGGCGAGGCAAGATTGTTTTCTCCGGGAATTGCCTCAAAAGCTTTAAAGAAGGATTCCAGATAGGTGTCTTGACTGTTCTTTTGAAGTTCTTCGGCATTTTCCAATGCTTGGTTGAAGGCCGGATCTTTTGTGTTGTTTGCCAAACCTTTCAAAATGTCCTTCACGGAAACTTGAAGAATAACGTTGATCCCTCCTTTAAGGTCAAGCCCTTTGTTCAATTCTTTCTCCTTGGCATCTGTGTAGTCAATCCCCAGAAAAACCGGGATGTTCGCTACGGAATCAAGGTAACTGGCTTCAGCCTCTTCGCGTAAATTGGGTTCGCTTTCAGAATATTTGCTATTGGCAAACGCTTTGGCATCGTCTTCTACCTTGCCGGCTATGAAGGTAAATGAAAGCTGATAAATACTCACCAACCCAAAGAGGATGGCGAATACGGTAATTAGTCCTTTGTTTTGCATGATTTATATTTTTATTTTGGTCAGATTATAATCCTTGGTTTTTAGGCTTCGGAAAAGGTGGGCAAATATATCATTTGCTGTTATATCTGACAATTATCGTGGTTGTTATAAATAAATTTTTAAGGCTTCGGAAATAAAAGTCGCGGGCAGCTGTAAAAAGATGGAAAAAAGACACCGTCTTTTTTTCAATTATTTTCGATTTAAAATTAGTTGCAGAGCGCTCTTTTAGCACAAAGGACCGGCCCGAACTTCGGGGATTTTTCGGAAAGAAGAATCGATTAAAAACGAAATGCCGCGATAGTTTTTATAAGCTACGCTTTCATCGGTTCGCTTTAAATTGAAATTGAATTGGCAATCTGTTAGCGGAAAAAGTTGGGTGAAATATTGATCTTTCACCGTTTTTAGTTCCACCGGAACTCCGTGAAAACCTAAGCCGGGTTTGTAATCTTTCTGAATTTCGATTACCACCAATTTATAGGTGCCGGAATTTTCGCCTTGCGGAGTTTTGGGAGCATCGTCACTTCGGCTGGGGAAGGAATCGTTAAGTGGAATGCTGTTCGGGTTGGAAATCAAATTCTTGACCAAGGCAACGTCCACTGTGCTGAAGTAAGTGACCTTCAGTTTGCCGTTTCGCAGCTCGGACACGTGAATATCCGCTACGCCTATCTGCTTCAATCGGTTTGTGATTTCCGAAACAGCCTGCCGAGCGTCGTCTGTGTTTACGGTATTAGCATCAAACTGAACAACGATTTCCTGATTGGGACGCGTTGCATTTTCCTTGCTGATTCCATAGAAAGCAAGGGCTATGAGCAATATGGGAAAAAACCATCTCCAGTTCACGCGCCAAATATAAAAAAATAAAGACTGTATTGCTACAGTCTTTAAACTTTATGGAATAAACAGGGGACTAAAATTCCAGTTCAAAATAAAGGCTACTGGCTGGGTTGGCCTCCGTAACGTCTTCGCCTTTTAATACTTCCCCGTTTTGGTTTATCAATTTCAGGTTGATTTTCCAATATCCTGTCATGGTTAACGATAGCTTCCCGTGGTACATTTGGGTCGTGCCATTATACGTCATGTCTTCATTATTGGGAGAACTGTGGTTGCCCATGCCGGGCATTCTGGGATCAACGGTTATTTTGTAATGCTCCACTTTTGGGAAGCTCATCATTGTTTCCATTTTGTGCAGCACGGACTGTAAATCGTTCACGGCAACTGCAGGGGATTGAGGATTCACGTATGCCAATATATAGCGTTCGTTGTCACTTCCCATAAAAACCTGCGTTTTCTTTAATCCGTTTGTTGGTTCGGCCACAGAAACCCTCACGCTTTCCTCAACAGGGTTGCCGTTTAGATTGTATTGAAGGGATATTTCCCAAAATTCTGTGCTGTTGCTGGCCATTTGAAAAACAATATATCCTTTATAAACCGTGTTTTCTTCTGCATTTCTCAACCCTGAATGTGGCGCCGAATGTGCCATGGATTCCATATACATCATGGGCACCCACGTGGGGGCGGCGTTGCTGATGTATTGGTTGTTGCCCAAATCTTTTATTCTTATTGAAATTTCATTATAGCCCACTTCAAGGGATTGTTTTTCTGAATAAATCTGGGCCAAATGGTCTGCGGCCGGAATTTCATAAAGCAAATTCAATCCTTCAACGGGGTTAAATTCTATTGGGTTTTTATCATCATCATCTGAGCAACCAATGAAGGCGATGGAGAGAATAAGGATCGAGAAAATATGGTATAGTGTTTTCATTATTTGTGTTTTTGATTTTTAATTTATGGAATAGGAAAGGGTTAAATAAAAATTCCGGCCCATACGGGGAATATTGTTCCAATCCGTATAGGAAGAATAATGGGCATCCAGTATGTTTTCAATTCCGGTCTTTACAAAAAGGCTGTTTTCAGCGATGAAAAACCGCTTTCCGAAGCTTGCCGAAAGTATGGCATACTCAGCGGTTTTTATTTCGCCATAGGACGGGTTGAAATTTTTTTGCTCCCCCGCGCCGTTTACAGACAAAGAAGCGGCATATTGATTTTTATAAAAATCGAGAGCCCCTCGGTATGCAACCGGGCTGATCAAGGGCAAATTTTCGCCTTCATTGTCAACCCCGCGATGGTAGGAAACGCTGCCCGATAATTTAAAGGCATTTGAAATAGTATAACGGCCAGAGAGGGTGGCATTAAAAAGCTGTGCATATTCAAGATTGGTATAAATTTTTACCCCATCGGCACCAATGGTCATGGTGCTTAGCGAAGGATCCACAATGCCAATGATGTAGTTGAAAACGCGAAAATAATTTGTGGCCGCTTTAATTTCAACTGTTGGTTTTTTATAAACAAGCGAAATATTGGCTTCCCCAGCACTTTCGGTATGCAAGCCGGGATCGCCGATATAATCATGGTTATCAAAACTATTGAAGAGATAAAAACCGTATCCCTCAGAAACTGACGGCGCACGTTCGCCATAGGAAATGCCCGCATTCAGGTGAAAATCCTTCAGCATTTTGTGATACTGCGCCGAGAAGCTTTTCAAAAAACGGGTATTGGTCCGGGCCATTTCGGGATAGAAAATTTTTAGACTGTTCAATCCAAAATCGTCCGCCACAAAGTTGGAATGGTACGCCAAACGGGTTGAAAATTTTAGGGAAGCCTTTTCCAACGGAATGTGGTCTTCGGCATAAAAACCAACATTTGTTGTACTTACGTCAGGCCAGGTCAACATAAACATCAGGGCTTCGTTGCCATTTTCGGGATACATCGTCATTTCCGCATAGCTCTTGTTGTAATATCCATCCAACTTAAAAAAGAAATGATTTCTTTCCTTGTTCAGATGTGCCTGTGTATAGAATCCAGCGGTTTCGCTCCACCCAGGCATATCCATATGAATGGGCACCTCGGGGCGTTGGGTGTCGTCCATGGTGTGTTTTATGGTATTGTAGTACAATTTGGACTCCCAATTGGACAAGCCACCGAACAATGAATCCTGATTAAAACTCACCGCCCCGATTACCGCCCGGGCCAAGGAAACATCCATCGTCAATGCGGGATAGCCCACATCTTTCGCATCGTCATATATTAAGGTAGCCGAAATGGATTTATCAGCAGCAAGTTTATAGCCGGAATTAACGGAAAAGTTATATTTTTCAAATTGTGAAAATTCCACTTCCCTATCGCCACCGGCGCTGTAATTGTCAGCTTTTCGATAAATAACATCGGTATTCAAATAAATTTTTTCATCGGAATAATTCAGTTCGCCGCCAAAAACACGCATGGAATTGTTACTTTCAAAAGCGGTTTCCAGAGAGCCGCTCCACCCGATTGGTTTAAAATTGCTTTTTTCCAACTTCAAATTTATTCCCCCACCAATGGTGTTACCAAACATAGCGCCCTGCTGGCCAGACCCCAACTCTGCTTCGGAAAGATTTGAAACGTCCACGTAAGAAGTTATCGGGTCCATTTTATCAGTACAGGCACCAAAAATCTGCATGCCATCAATGGTTACTGCCAAACGCTCTGAAGCCATATCGTTCATGGTAGGCTCCCAGGCGTAGGCCCCGCGTTTCACCATATTCACACTGAGGGACGACTCCAAAAACTCGTCCAACGTTGACAATGGTTTGCGCTGTTTTTGATGGTCCAATTGCTTGCCGGCAGAAATTACGATAACCTCATTCAATTCAACAAATTTCAGGGTGTCGGCGGGTGATTCCTGAGCGCGCAAAGATGAAGCTGAAACCCCACAAAGCAGTACCCCCAATGCACCCATACATATTCCCCGAAAGGGAAATACATTTATAGATAATTTCATTTTAGGATAGTTTTTGACGTTAAAAAAAGAGGGCTTACGTGAAAATTTAGGTAAAAAATTTTCCAAAGCTGCCCAAATCTGTTTTTTACGCTATCCGCGGCGGATGAAGAATTTTTGAAGTAAAAAGTGAGGAGCTCAAGTTTGTTTTATAGCCAATATTTTCTTCCGTCTTTGGTTCTGTGGCGGAAGAAAAAATAAACTCGGCGATGTCATAAGAAATAACAAATTGCGGGATTTCCGTTTTTGGGGTTTTGCCGCGCAGTGGGTTTTTATCTCCGTCAGCGGCCTCTTTGGCCAACTCGTCACTCAAATAACATTTCCCGTTGCATTCCATTTCTGGCCTGTCTTTGTTTTCACAAAGCACATTCACGATATATTCGTAATTCACAAGATATTCCGCAACCGGCCACATTGGTTTTGTGAGCATTATTACGGAAGTCAATATGAGCATTACGTTTTTCACCCTGTAAAGATACCATACCAACAATAATTGATAAAATGATAATTATCACATTTTCCGGAAATCGCGATAAGCCCATCATTACGTGTAAAATATGGTTCGGAAAAAAAGAAAACGAAATGAAAAAATTTGTAAACTTTTTTGTGTTGATAAATATTTAAATTGTTATTTTTTAGCATATTAACAATTCATTCTTGAAAACTTTAAATTGTTGGAATGAGAACTCCATTGCTATTTTGCTATATTTACAAACCATAAAAAACACTATTCAATTAACCAAAATATTTCAAAATATGCTAACAAAAACTGATATCCCCAGCCCCAAAACTTACACCCAGGATGAAGCTTTCACCGCTTCGGTTGCATATTTTAAAGGAGACGATCTTGCTGCCCGTGTATGGGTAAACAAGTATGCCCTAAAGGATTCCGATGGCAATATTTATGAAAAAAACCCCGAAGATATGCACCGGCGTATCGCAAAAGAAATTGCGCGCATTGAACAACGCTACGCAAACCCGCTGACTGAAGATGAAATCTTTGACGCTATCAAAGACTTTAAATACATAGTTCCACAAGGAAGCCCGATGGCGGGCATTGGCAATCCGTATCAAATTGCCTCGCTTTCAAACTGTTTCGTAATCGGAAATGACGGCGATTCCGACTCTTACGGCGGAATTATGAAAATTGACCAAGAACAGGTGCAGCTGATGAAACGTCGCGGCGGCGTGGGCCACGACCTTTCACACATCCGCCCGAAGGGTTCGCCCGTTAAAAATTCAGCGCTCACCTCAACGGGCATTGTTCCATTTATGGAGCGTTACTCAAATTCAACCCGCGAAGTGGCGCAGGACGGGCGACGCGGCGCTTTGATGCTTTCCGTTTCCATAAACCACCCCGATTCCGAGGATTTTATTGATGCGAAAATGGAGCAGGGAAAAGTTACGGGCGCAAATGTTTCCGTGCGAATGGATGATAAATTTATGCAAGCCGTAAAAGACGGAAAAAACTATATTCAGAAATATCCAATTTTCAGCGAAAACCCGAAGTATTCAAAAGAAATTGAAGCGGGGAAACTTTGGAAAAAAATTGTGCACAACGCATGGAAATCTGCCGAGCCGGGGATCCTTTTTTGGGATACGATTATAAAGGAAAGCGTGCCGGACTGTTATGCAGATTTGGGATACAAAACAGTTTCCACAAATCCGTGTGGTGAAATCCCGCTCTGTCCCTACGATTCCTGCCGTTTGTTGGCCATCAACCTTTTTTCGTATGTGGATGAACCTTTCACAAAAAATGCTTCATTCAATTTTGGGCTTTTCAAAAAACACATCGCCATCGCCCAAAGAATAATGGATGATATCATCGATTTGGAGCTTGAAAAAGTGGATGCCATTATTGAAAAAATAGATGCCGACCCACAAAACGATGAAATAAAATCTGTGGAAAGAAATCTTTGGAAAAACATACAAACCAAAGCCGAAGAAGGCCGAAGGACTGGAATCGGAATCACTGCCGAAGGCGACATGCTGGCCGCCCTCGGAATAAAATACGGCAGTGCGGAAGGTATTGATTTTTCGGTTGAAATCCATAAAACAGTGGCTTTGGAAGCTTATCGTGCTTCGGTTTATGCCGCAAAGGAAAGAGGTGCCTTCAAAATTTTTGATTCCGAAAGGGAAAAGAACAACCCGTTTATCCTTCGCCTAAAAGAAGCCGATGAAAAACTGTATTACGATATGCTGGAATATGGCCGAAGAAATATTGCATTGCTAACCATCGCCCCAACCGGAACCACAAGTTTGATGACGCAGACCACCTCGGGCATCGAACCCGTTTTTCTTCCCGTTTACAAACGCAGAAGAAAAGTAAATCCGAACGATAAAAACGTGCGCGTGGATTTTGTGGACGAAGTTGGCGACAGTTGGGAAGAATACGTGGTTTTTCACCATCGTTTCAAGCAATGGATGGAAGTGAACGGCATTGCCACCTATAAAAATTACAGCCAAGAGGAATTGAACAAAATCGTAAAGAAATCGCCATATTACAAAGCAACTTCAAACGATGTTGATTGGTTGAGCAAAGTGCGGATGCAGGGTGCTGTGCAAAAATGGGTGGACCATTCCATTTCGGTGACCATCAATTTGCCGCAGGATGCTTCCGAAGAATTGGTCGGAAAATTGTATTTGGAAGCTTGGCAAGCTGGCTGTAAAGGTGTTACGGTTTACCGTGATGGTTCGCGTTCCGGGGTTTTGATTTCGAATGACGAAAAGAAAGAGGACGACAACGAAACCTTGACCGCTTTCCCAACAAAACGCCCGGAAATTTTGGAGGCTGATGTAGTTCGGTTTCAAAACAGTAAGGACAAGTGGATTGCCTTTATCGGTTTGATTGATGGCAAACCCTATGAAATTTTCACGGGTTTTGCCGATGATGAAGATGGCATTTTAATTCCGCGTTGGGTTAATGACGGCGTAATTATAAAAAACAGAAATGAAGACGGAACTTCGCGATATGACTTTCAATACAAAAATAAAAGAGGTTACAAAACCACTATTGAAGGGCTTTCGCATAAATTCAACCCTGAATTTTGGAACTATGCGAAATTGATTTCCAGCACGCTGCGCCACGGGATGCCCATTGAAAAAGCGGTGGATTTGATCAATAGTTTGCAACTTGACAACGAAAGCATCAATACTTGGAAAAACGGCGTGGCCCGCGCGTTGAAACGCTACGTAGCGGACGGCACCGAAGCCAAAAAACAGAAATGTGAAAACTGTAATAGCACTTCTTTGATTTATCAGGAAGGTTGTTTGACTTGTAAGGATTGTGGGTCTTCGAAGTGTGGGTAGTTCTCGACTGCGCTCGAACTGACATTAATGAATAACTTTTATAAAACCTCACAGGTTTTGAAAACCTGTGAGGTTTTTTTATTAAACGTACTTAATAAAAAACACCTATTTTCTAGTTTGGCCCTGCTGTCACATCCCCTATTGTCGATACCCTACTCAGTTAACTCTATTTTTGCTTGCGTGCCGCCTCGGCTTCGCTTTGAAATATTAAAATTGCCGCCTATCGATTTTAAGCGTTGGGCTATGCTGTATAAGCCTTGTTTTCCTTTGTTATCTGTGTCGTTATAGCCTATTCCGTCATCTGTAATTTCAATCTTTATTCCATTTTGGGAATTACTGAAAATTACTTCGGCATTTTGTGCTTGAGAATGTTTGACAATATTGTTTACCAATTCCTGGATGGCCCTGAAAAGCATTAACTGCAACTGCGTTGAATGTTGATCTGCTTTACTGTTTTGATCGGTTACCGTAATATTGACCAATTGTGTTTCATTGATTTCGGAAATAAATTGTTCTGTGGCCTGTATCAATCCCTCTTCTTCCAATACAGTGGGGAGCAAATTGTGGGCAATATGACGAATATCCCTATGGGAATGCTCCAATATTCCTTGAACTTTTGCAAGTTGTTCCATTCTTTTTTCCTGCGGAAGATGTGGAATGGATTCTAAGCTCATATTGGCAGCGCCAATCATTGCGGCCACACCGTCGTGCAGCTCGTGGGAAATCCGTTTCCGTTCCCGTTCTTCGCCCAAAATAAAGGAGTTCAGGATGGCGTTTTCCTTTTCCTGTTGTAGTTGTTTTAGTTTTAGTTGTTGCGTTTTTCGGTTATAAACAAAAGCGCCGCCCAAAATAGAAACCAGCAAGGCCCCAGCCAAAATAGCGTATAGTAAATTGGATTGTTGTTTTTGGATTTTTAGTT
>JBEBRF010000055.1:0-14947 GCA_040394975.1 Aequorivita soesokkakensis | reverse complement strand
GGATATTTTGAAACCGATCTTGATTTTGACCCAGGACCAGGCACACAAATCCTTACGAGCGCGGGAAATCTGGACGCTTTTGTACTAAAGCTGGATGCGGATGGCAATTATCTATGGGCCAAACATTTTGGAGCAAGTGGCCAGGACAGGGGCCGCGGCATCACTGTGGACAATGCCGGAAATGTAATTACCATTGGCTATTTCAATAATACGGTGGATTTTGATCCGGGTAGCGGTACTTCCAATCTTACAACTTTTGGCGAAGAGGATATTTTTATTCTGAAGTTAGACCCTAATGGAAATTATATTTGGGTGAAACAGTTGGGCGGAAACAGAGAGGATTTTCCCACTGCCATTACTGTTGACGGTTCCGGGAATGTATATTCAATAGGGCACTATACAAACAGTGCGCCCGATATGGATCCGGGCCCCGGTGTTTATCTTTTGGATGCGGCCGGCACCATTGATAAAATGTTTATTTCAAAATTGGACGCCGCGGGGAATTTTGTCTGGGCAAAACAAGCCAGCGGAAACCTATTCAATGTTCCAAATGATATTGCCCTCGGCCCTTCCAATGAGGTTTTGGTTACCGGATATTTCTATGCCACACAGGATTTTGATCCCGGGGCCGCCACTTTTGAACTAACCAGCGAAGGTTTGGGAGATGCCTATATTCTGAAGTTGGACACTAATGGAAATTTTGTTTGGGCCAAACGTATGGGCAGTGTCTTTTTTGACAGAGGAACTTCTATTGAAACGGATGTAAATGGTGGCATATACACCGTTGGCAGCTTTGAAGAGACCGTAGATTTTGATCCGGGGAGTGGCACTGCACTGCATACCTCGGCGGGTTATACAGATATATTTGTGCAACATCTGGACGCAGCCGGAAATTTTCAATGGGCATCATCGGTAGGGGGGCTAGACGAAGACCAAGGCCATTCCATTGCCATTGATTCCAACGGAAAAGTGTTGTGCACGGGATTTTTCAACTTAACTTCAGATTTTGATCCGGGGGCCGGCGTTTTCAATTTAACTTCAAATGGTGAAAATGACGTCTTTATATTAAAATTGGAAAACCTTCCTTTGGGAATTGTTGAAAGTTCACATATCGGAATATCTGTTTGGCCCAACCCATTTCGCGATAAATTGATCGTTGAATCAAACGCAACACTTGAAAAAATCGTGTTGTTCGATCTTTTGGGAAGAAACATTTTGGAAGCCGAGCCACGGGAAACAAAAACGGAATTGTATCTCTCCCAGTTAAAAAGCGGAATTTACCTCGCGCTTATTTCTTCCGAAGGCACCACTACTGTGAAGAAAATTATGAAGGAATAATTTAAAATAAATTGCTCCGCTCGAGCGCAGTCCGGACCTTTATTTAGCATTTATTAAAAATCCTTTGGGAGAAAGCTTCTTTCAAAGGATTTTTTATTTTGTGGGGAAGACATTTCATAAAAACCGAGGGAACCCCTTTTAAACACAGGAATTTTCCTTTTTTTAACCAAAAAAGATTTTTTTATCTGATTATATGTTAAAATATTTATACATTTAACATTACTAACCAATTAGTTATGAAACCACACGTCCACACGTTTGACGGTTATAAGGATTACGACCAGGTACAGGTAACGGTCAATCCCTATAAACTGGAGAGCCTGGTGCCCAATCCCGCGACCAGCCAGGTAACGGTAAGCTATATTGCAGATGAAGCTACCTCGGCCTATTTAATGGTGGTCAGCACCGTTACGGGCATATAACAATTATATCCTTGACGTAAATGAAACCAGTCGTAGCCTAAATATTTCAGGATATGAAGCTGGGTTATACTCCGTTGCGCTGGTCTGCGATGGAGAAATCGTTGCTTCCAAAAACCTTGCAAAACAATAATCTTTAAAATATTTAAATAATGAAAACAATATTATACATCTTAATATTCAACTTTAGCACTATATGCCTTGGACAAGACCCTATCCTTTTAGATCGCGAATGGTTTCTAAATGAGCTAATAATTGATGGGGAAAGTTACCCGCGCACACCAAATGTGGACGGATTGGCATATTTTTCAGAGGAATCAATGTTCACCTCTCATTCCACGTGCTCGGGAGGACTTAGTGCAACTATTTCCTACTCAGCGGCCAATATTTTTGAAATTTTTGACGGGGTAGTTTTAGTTGATATGGGCTGCACTCCGGAGGCTAAAACATTTATGGAAAAACACCATAGCTTTTATGGGATATATGAAAATCCTCACAATAATCCATTTGATTATATAATTGTACCCAATGGCGATCATTTTTCGTTGACCGTCGCCAATGTATATGGTGACCAAGCCATCTATGGAACACAACCTATATTGTCGGCTGGGAGTTTCCATAGAAACGCCGTAGCCGTTTATCCAAACCCCGTAAAAACAAAACTAAATATAACCACAACAACACTCCAAGAAAATCTGGTACTTAAAACCTTCACCATTAAAGGCAAACTGTTAAGCACCCAAAATGTAGTTTTCAAAAAGGAAACTTCCATAGATGTTTCAGGTTTATCCAGCGGCATCTATTTTTTGAAAATTGAAGATGGAAACGGGAATACAACAATCAAAAAATTTATTAAAGAATAGATAAGTTTTTGACTTCAGTTTACCCTGAGCGCAGCCCAAGAAATCAGTCGGGCATTTCACAAAAAAAGAGGCTGAAATTAATCAGCCTCTTTTCAGTTTATAAACATTCTTAAACGCTTATCCCAAAGAAACTCTCTTAAAGCCAACAACCTCAACATCACCGTTGGATTTTACGTAATCGGCAACGCTTTTCTTTTCGTCTTTAATAAAATTTTGGTCAAGCAACGCCTTTTCGTGGTCAAGTGTAGTATTGTCGCTAATGAAACGCTCCAATTTTCCGGGAAGGATTTTATCCCAGATTTGCTCTGGCTTGCCTTCAGCTTTTAATTCCGCTTTTGCGTCAGCTTCTGCCTGCGCCATAATTTCCGGTGTCAATTGTGCTCTTGAGATGTATTTAGGCACATTTTTAAGCGTTTTTCCCAAACGGCCCAACTCTATGTTTTCCTTTTCAATTACAGCGATTCTTGCCTCCGTTTCAGAAGCGACAAATTCTGGATCAAAATCTTTATAAGAAAGGGTAGTTGCACCCATGGAAGCTACCTGCATAGAAACATCCTTTGCCAATTCTGCTGCGTTGTCAACGGCTTTTGAAAGACCAGTCAATGCGGCGATTTTGTTACCGTGAACATACGAACCAACGAAAGGGGCTTCTAAAGTTTCGTAACCACCGATCTCTATTTTCTCACCGATAACGCCAGTTTGCTCGGTCAATTTTTCCTGAACTGTAATACCACCAAAATCTGCAGCTAAAAGTTCTTCTTTTGAAGATGTGTTCAAGGCAATCTCTGCCATTTTGTTTGCCATTTCAACGAAAGAATCGTTTTTGGCAACAAAATCCGTTTCACAATTCAATGAAATAGCCACACCTTTTGTGTTGTCGCTGTTCACTTTTGCGGTTGCGACACCTTCGCTTGAATCGCGGTCTGCTCTCTTTTCAGCAATTTTCTGTCCTTTTTTTCGAAGGATTGAAATTGCTTCTTCCATATTTCCACCTGCTTCAACCAATGCATTTTTGCAATCCATCATTCCGGCTCCGGTGGTTTGTCTTAGTTTATTTACTTCTGCGGCTGTTATGTTTGCCATTTTTTTCTCTTTTTTATGGTTGAGACGCACCGTTGTGCGTCTTTACTTTTTTGGGTTGGGAGGCACGTCCGTGCGTATCTACTATTCTTCTTCGTTTACAATTTTGCTATTCGATTTTTCACGAACAGGTTGGTCTTCATCATCAGTTGATGCAACTCCAACTTTTTCTTTTTTAGGGGCTTTAGCCTTTTTTGCCATTCCTTCTTCATCGTCGTTGTCGTCATCACTTCCGGATTTTCTTTCGGAAAGGCCTTCAATGATAGCTTCGGAAACGTAGTTCATAATGCTTTCAATAGATTTTGAAGCATCATCGTTTGATGGAATTACGTAATCAATAACGCGCGGGTCGCTGTTTGTATCTACCATTGCAAAAACCGGGATGTTCAATTTTAAAGCTTCGGCAACCGCAATGTGCTCACGGGTTGTGTCCACCACGAAAAGCGCTGCAGGAAGACGGCTCATATCAGAAATAGAACCTAAGTTTTTTTCCAATTTTGCACGAAGACGGTCCACGGCCAAACGCTCTTTCTTTGAAAGTGTGTTGAAAGTTCCGTCCTGCTTCATCCTGTCAATAGCAGACATTTTTTTTACGGCTTTACGGATGGTCACAAAGTTGGTAAGCATACCGCCTGGCCATCTTTCAGTGATGTAGGGCATGTTTGCGTTCTTTGCTTTTTCGGCAACAATGTCCTTCGCCTGTTTTTTGGTAGCTACAAAAAGGACTTTGCGTCCACTGGCTGCAATTTTCTTAAGGGCCTCGTTGGCTTCTTGTATTTTTGCAGCGGTTTTGTAAAGGTTGATAATGTGGATCCCGTTGCGCTCCATATAGATATACGGCGCCATGTTTGGGTTCCATTTGCGGGTAAGGTGGCCAAAGTGCACACCAGCTTCAAGTAAGTCTTTTACTTCTACTTTTTTTGCCATTTTGTTTTAGTTTACGTTCTGTGAAAGGATAGCAACCTAAGCATAGCTTGGGTTTAGATGCTAAACTAACACCCGAATTTTTCGGGTTAACAGCTTTTAATTAATAATGAATATGAACTTGGTTTTAAGTTATTAGGTTACTGGGTTATTAATTATTTTGAAATAACCCAGTAACCAATAACCCAATAACTTTTTATCGTTTAGAGAACTGGAATTTCTTACGGGCTTTCTTCTGTCCGAATTTCTTGCGCTCTACCATTCTCGGATCCCTTGTCAATAAACCTTCCGGTTTCAAGATTCCACGGTTTTCGTCGTTAAGCGTGCACATAGCGCGGGAAATGGCAAGGCGAATTGCTTCTGCCTGGCCGGTAATTCCACCACCGAAAACATTTACAGTAATATCAAAAGTGTTTTCGTTATCGGTAAGTGTCAACGGTTGTTTCACTTTATATTGAAGTGTTCCAGTTGGGAAATAATTTTCCAACTCACGCTTGTTGATGGTAATGTTTCCCTTTCCTTCTTTAAGGTACACACGTGCAACAGCGGTTTTTCTTCTGCCTATTTTGTGGATTGTTTCCATTATTTGCTGTTGTTAAGGTTAAAAGTTCGTGGTTTTTGTGCTTCCTGTCCGTGGTTTGCATCGGCATACACTTTCAGGTTTCTGAACATTTCTGCTCCCAATTTGTTTTTTGGAAGCATTCCTTTCACAGCTTTTTCAATAAGCCTTGCAGGGTCTTTTTTGTACATCTCGGTAGCGGTAAGGCTACGTTGCCCGCCTGGGTAACCTGTGTGGCGGATGTACGTTTTGTCGTTCCATTTGTTGCCGGTAAGGTTTACTTTTCCGGCGTTGATAATAATTACGTTATCACCGCAATCTACGTGTGGGGTGAAACTTGGCTTGTGCTTTCCGCGAAGCAATACTGCAACTTGCGTAGCAAGACGACCCAATGCCTGGCCGTCCGCATCTACCAACAACCATTCTTTTGTAACGGTGTTTTTGTTGGCAGATACTGTTTTGTAACTTAATGTATCCATTTAGTTTTTTGTCAATAAGGTTAATAAATCATTGTTTCCTCATCCTAAAACAAAACGAATTTCGTCTAAGAGGGGTGCAAATGTAATCTTATTTATTTGAAAAGCAAGGAGTGGGAAATAAAATTTTAGACGTTAGACCGCTCGCTATAAGATATAAGACGTAAGACTAAAAATTCTGAATTCTGAATTCTGAATTGAAAGATTATACGGTGTCGGGTCGAGCGCAGTCGAGACCTATTTTAATATATGAATGCGGAGTTCTCGACTGCGCTCGAACGGACAAAGTAGCATCTTTATTCTTTAATAAACTTCTTCAAAGCCACATTTTTCCCGGAATACAACTGTACATAATAAACTCCCGCATCCAAGCTGGAACATCCACGGTTGGGGAAACGGTGTCAACATCCAGTTGCAAAACTTTGCTGCCCGTAATTGTGTAAATGTTTACTTGGTCTATAGTCTTGTCTTGGGTGTTGAGTTGCAGGGTGGTTTTTGTGGGGTTGGGGTACAGGGTTATTGCCTCTGCAAATGGATTTTCATCAAGGCCTAGGGTTTGGGCATGTTTTATGATCCAAAAATCAGTACTTCCTCGACTGTTCTCTGTTTTGTCTCCCGATATGTCTGAAGCGGATTGCCCAGCTATGGTAAAACTTCCGTCCGTATTTAATATAGCTCTTGGCAATCTCTCACCAAAAGCCCCACCAATATTATTTTGCCATTCAATAATTCCGACAGAATTTAATTTCAATATCCAAAAATCAGGAGGTCCAACGGTATTCTCAGATTTGTCTCCCGAAATATTTGAATAAGAATATCCAGCTATAAAATAACCACCATCCGGAGTTTGAATAATTGCAGATGGATCATCGACATCATTGCCACCTATTGTTTTTTGCCATTCAATATTGCCAGCAGAGTCCAACTTCAAAATCCAATAATCCGGACCACCTTTTGAATCTTCGGTTTTATCGCCAGATGCATCTGAATCTGAAAACCCAATTGCTATATATCCGCCATCCGAAGTTAAAATTAAACCCGTGAAAGCCTCCCAGCCGTCCGCTCCATAGTATTTTTCCTATTGGTTGCTGCCATTTGCATTAAGCTTCATAAATGAATACATATCATTAATTCCGCTAGTACCACCAATAATATAACCGCCATCATTAGTTAATTTTAAGGAAGTTAAAAAGAAATTCACTAAGAAATTATGGCTTCGCTGCCAAAGAATATTTCCATTTCCATCCAGCTTTAAAATCCACGCATCTCGTCCGCTATTATTTGAAACAGTTCTATCTCCAGAGATATTTGAATTAGAAGTCCCGCCTATTAAAAATCCTCCATCACCCGTTAACTCTACTTCATTTGCTCTGTCATCATCGTCTCCGCCTATGGTATTTTGCCACGTTATATTCCCCTCTGAATCCAATTTAATAATCCAATAATCCTGACCTCCCTGAGAGTTTTCTGATTTATCTCCAGATATGTCCGAACCTGAATATCCAACTAAAATGTATCCACCATCAGCGGTTTCTTTTGCTTCGGCTAAACGGTCATCTTGATCGCCGCCAATTGTTTTTTGCCATTCAATATTACCCGAACTATCAAATTTCAACACCCAGTAATCGTATCCACCTCTTGAATTTTCGGCTTTTTCTCCAGAAATATTTGATTTGGAAGAACCACCTATAAAAAAACCTTGATCTGTAGTGGATATTATAAAAGTAGGCTCATCCCAATCACTCCCCCCAATAGTCCGCTGCCAAAGAATGTTAGGGTCTTGGGCATTCACAATAAATACAGAAAGCAAGAATGCCAGAAGCGTAATTTTTTTCATCTTAAATAGAATAAATTTTAATTGCGCAAAATACATAATACTTAAACTTTAAAAAATAGAAACGTTAAGAAATTCTAAATACTCCTTTAAAGCTATCGTAAATCTTCCTTAAGCATTTAATAAAAGAACACTTTAAAAACGTAGAAATCGTTTCATTTGAAGCCCTAACATTAAACTTTACTATTTATGAAACGATTAATGAGTGTACTATTTATTGCGATCTTGTTCGCATCCTGTTCTTCCGATGACGATTCCTCGTCTTCCGAAAACAGACTGGAAGGATCTTGGACCCTGACCCAAGCAAATCTGGGCGCCCCGGTTGACTTTAACAACGACGGCACCGCAGACCCAAATTTCATTGTGGAGGTGCCCTGTTTTGAAGGGGATATCACTTTTGAGGCAAATGGTAATTTTACCCAAAACTTCAGCGAGGTGGACATCCAACAGGTTAATGGCGAAACGGTCGTTGTCTGTACCGGAACCCTCACAAACAGCGGTACTTATGAATTGAACGGAAACCAGTTGACCACAACCGTGAATACGGCAACCGGGCCCGAAGTCACCACTACAACCATCAATTTGGAAAACAATATTCTAAAGGCTTCTTTTGAATACCAGCAATTCGGCACTATTGAATTTGTTTACCAAAAGGATTAAACCTTTAATATAAATTCCAAAATATAAAATCCCAAATTCCGATGCATTTTTTTGGAATTTGGGATTTTATATTTTGGAATTTGTACACAGCAAACTGCCACTGAACACTACTAACTAAACTCAATGCGCCTCCAACCAATTCTTCCCAACCCCCAAATCAACATCCAACGGCACGGTTAGTTTGTAAGCGTTTTCCATTTCGTGCTTCACCATCGTTTTTAGTTTTTCGAGTTCAGGTTTGAAGGCGTCAAAAACAAGTTCGTCATGCACTTGAAGCAGCATTTTGCTTTTATAATTTTCCGATTCCAGTTTGTTGTAGATGTTTATCATTGCAATTTTAATAATGTCTGCCGCACTTCCCTGTATGGGTGCATTCACGGCATTCCGCTCTGCCGCGCCGCGCACTACTTGGTTGCCTGCGTTGATGTCCTTTAAATAACGCCGTCTTCCCAAAACCGTTTGTACATAACCGTTTTCACGGGCAAAATCAATCTGCTCGCTTATGTAATTTCGGAGTTTTGGATATGTCTTATAATAAGTTTCAATCAAATCTTTTGCTTCGCCGCGGGAAAGATCGGTTTGGTTGCTCAAACCGAAAGCGGAAACTCCGTAAATAATTCCGAAGTTAACTGTTTTTGCATTGCTCCGTTGTTCGCGAGTCACTTCATTTAAAGGAACATTGAAAACTTTTGCAGCGGTGGAAGCGTGAATATCTTCCCCATTTTTAAAAGCTTCGATCATATTGTCTTCTTCGCTTAAAGCAGCAATAATGCGCAATTCTATCTGTGAATAATCCGCCGACATCAACACATAATCCTCATTTCTCGGAATAAACGCCTTCCGCACTTCGCGCCCGCGTTCAGTTCTAATTGGTATATTTTGAAGGTTCGGATTGTTGCTGCTCAATCGGCCCGTCGCGGCAACGGTTTGCATATAATCCGTGTGCACGCGGCCGGTCGATTTTTCAACCTGCCCGGGAAGCGCATCCACATACGTGCTTTTCAATTTTGAAAGTCCGCGGTATTCCAGCACATCGCGGATTATTTTATGGTCCTTCGCCAAAAAAGAAAGCACATCCTCTGCGGTGGAATATTGTCCGGTCTTGGTTTTTTTCGGTTTTTCAATCAGTTTCATTTTTTCGAAAAGAATATCGCCCAACTGTTTTGGCGAAGCAATATTGAAACTTTCCCCGGCTTCTTCGTAAATGTGTTTTTCAAGTTGAAGAATATCCTTATCCAATTCCACCGAAAGTTTTTTCAGAAATTCCCCGTCAAGATTGATTCCTTCCAATTCCATTGCAGCCAAAACCCGGAGCAGCGGCACTTCAATTTCGTCAAAGAGTTTTTGGGTGTTTGCCTCGCCAAGTTCATTTACAAAATGTTCTTTCAGTTGAAAAGTTACATCCGCATCCTCAACGGAATATTCGGTCTGTTTTTCCATGGGAACGTCGCGCATATTCAATTGGTTCTTTCCCTTTTTGCCAATTAATTCCTCGATGGAAACGGGCGTGTAATTCAAATACGTTTCGCTCAAAACGTCCATATTGTGGCGCATATCGGGGTTTATGAGATAATGCGCAAGCATCGTATCAAACAATTTTCCTTTTACGGAAAGGTGATATTTTGCGAGCATTTTCAAATCATACTTCAAATTCTGGCCAATTTTTTCGATGTTTTCATCTTCAAAAAATGGGCGCAATTCCTCGATCAAAAGTTGGGCATCCAACTTGTTTTCGGGGAAAGGAAGATAAAATCCCTTTCCTTTTTCCCAAGAAAAAGCAATGCCCACCAATTCCGCTTCAATACAATTGATACTCGTAGTTTCGGTATCAAAACACACGCTTTGCTGTTTCATTAAATTTTGAAGAAACAGTTTTTTGCCCATTCCCGGCTGTACGGTTTGATAGAAATGTTCCGTGTTTTCAATGGTTGCACGACTGTTGTAATTTTTTATTTCTACTGTAGTATTTTCATCGCCGCCAAAAAGGGAAAACTGTCCACTTCCCGCGGAAGACTGAATTGTTTTTTTCGCACTTTCGGAATTTGAAATCTGCGTCACTTTTTCTGAAGCGCCCTCTTCGGAAAACAATTTCAGAAACTGCTCCTTCAATCTTCGGAATTCCAATTCCTCAAAAATTTGTTGCACTTTTTCGCCATCGGGCATCGAAAGTTCATAATCCTTTTCGTTGAAAGTTACATCGCAGGTTGTGCAAATGGTTGCGAGTTTTTTCGAAAGCAGACCCAGTTCGGCGTTGGCTTCTACTTTTGCTTTCATCGCGCCTTTCAACTTATCGGTATTCGCCAAAAGATTTTCCATTGTACCGAATTCAGCAATAAATTTCATCGCCGTTTTTTCGCCCACGCCGGGCAATCCGGGAATATTATCGCTGGCGTCGCCCATCATTCCTAAATAATCAATTACCTGCTCCGGCCGCTCAACACCGAATCGTTTTTGCACTTCCGGAATTCCCCAGATTTCAATGGCATTTCCCATTCTCGCCGGGCGGTACATAAAAATATTTTCGGAAACCAACTGCCCAAAATCCTTGTCGGGCGTAACCATAAAAACCTGGTAGCCCTGTTTTTCTGCCTGCTGCGCGAGGGTTCCAATAATATCGTCGGCCTCCAAACCGGAAAGTTCAATACAGGGAATGTGCATCGCCTTAATAATTTCCTGGATTATAGGAATGGATTGGCGGATAACATCGGGCGTTTCGTGCCGATTTGCTTTATAAGCGGGAAAAAGTTCGGAGCGCTCGGTGCTGCCGTCTTTATCAAAACAGACCGCCAAATGGTCCGGTCGTTCGCGCCGAATTACATCAAAAAGCGAATTCATAAACCCCAAAATTGCAGAAGTATCCTGCCCTTTGCTGTTGATGGTCGGGTTTTTTATAAAGGCGAAATACCCACGGAAAATAAGGGCGTAGGCATCGAGAAGAAAAAGGCGTTTTTGGGCGGACATAGTTTTAATGTAAGTTGAATTGTCAGTCTGAGCTTGTCGAAGACCCTTTTTTAAGAAGAGTATGATTTACTTCTAAAGCACTTCGACAGGATCAGTGTGACATTGGCGCAAATAGTGTTTAGTTTCAAAAATATAAAGAACACTTCACAATTGAACGCTTTTCTCGGAAAAAAGAAATGAGAAATTTCAGACCTCACAGGTTTTAAAAACCTGTGAGGTTTTTTCGTGTCAGTATTAAAAAACCAAAGCGTACTTTTGCCGCAATAAATAAGAAAAATAATGAGTAAAAATTATTCAATGGCAATCCACGGCGGCGCGGGAACGCTTGTAAAAGGATTGATGACGCCGGAAAAAGAAGAGCAATATAAAGCAGCTTTAAACGAAGCGCTCGAAAAAGGCTACGCAATACTGGAAAATGGCGGAAGCGCGTTGGATGCTGTGGAAATTGCAGTGAGATTTTTGGAAGATTCCCCACTTTTCAATGCAGGAAAGGGAAGCGTTTTCACCAATGACGGCACCCACGAAATGGATGCGGCAATTATGGACGGAAAAACACTTGATGCGGGCGCGGTTTCATTGATTACGGGAATTAAAAATCCCGTGTCATTGGCGCGCGATATTATGGAAAAAACCGAGCACGTTTTTTTGGCGGGCGAGGGCGCAATGCGGTTTGCCAAAAGTTTGGGCTACAAATTGGAATCGCCGGAATATTTTTATGACGAATACCGCTACCAGCAATGGCAAAATATAAAGGATAGCGACAAATTCGAACTCGACCATTCCCAAAAAAAAGATGAAAAATTTGGAACTGTGGGCGCAGTGGCCTGCGATAAAAATGGAAATATTGCCGCCGCAACCTCAACCGGCGGAATGACCAACAAGCGTTGGGGCCGCGTGGGAGACAGCCCAATGATAGGCGCGGGAAATTATGCAAACAACAAAACCTGCGCGGTAAGCTGCACGGGCAGTGGCGAATTTTTTATCCGCGGCGTTGTGGCTTATGACGTTTCGTGTTTGATGGAATATAAAGGAATGACTTTGGCAGAAGCCGCTTCAGAAGTAATAAACAAAAGGGTTCTGGAAATTGGCGGCGACGGCGGCTTGATTGCCGTTGATGCCAAAGGAAATATTGCGATGCCATTCAATACCGAAGGAATGTACCGAGCTTTCAAAACTTCCGAAGGGGAAAAGGAAATTGCTATTTATAAGTAATAATCACGTTCGTCCAAAAGCAGTATCAAAGCGTTTCCACATCTGTCATTTCAAGGTAAATGGGCGAAATTTGGATGCGCTTTTTCTTAATATCCAGCTTGTCGCCATTTGCCAAAATATGCACTTTTAGATTGGTAATGGACATTGGCGAGCCTTCCGGTACCAAATCGCGGTTGTTGTGCAACAGTCTGCGCGGGTCAAAAAGGATTACCATTCCCGAGCCGATTACTTCACAGTTGTTTCGGTTTTTGATAACGAGGCCCGTGTCTTCGGCCAATCCTATTCCAATTTTTAAGGGAAATTGCGCTACGGCTTCCGCCAATCTTCCAAAACGTCCGCGGCGTATAAAATGGGAATCGATTATAAAATTCGGGATAAACCCCATTCCTTTCCCCATATTCACGGCGCCTTTGGTGAATGCTTCCTGAACGCCACCGCCGGTAATCATTTCCTCGCTCATGCACATGGCGCCGGCGCTTGTACCCGCAATTACAAATTCTTCGGTTTCGTATTTATCCTTTATTATTTTATCCAAACTGCTTCCGCCAATATACTTCACGATTTTGGATTGGTCGCCACCGGAGAACATCACACAGTTTGCTTTCTTCATGAGTTCCAAAAAATCGGGATTTTCGGCTTCCTCCCGGCTGCGGATATCCATTATGTGAACATCCTTGCATCCCAGCTTGTTGAAAGCATTCATATAGTTTTCGCTCACTTCCTCAGGAATGCTGGAAGCTGTGGGTATAATAACGATGGTGGCTTCTATGCCGCCACTTTCGCGAACTATTCGGGATAGAATTCCCTGTTGAATATATTCCAGAGTATATCTTTCGTTTTCTCCGTTTCCTTTATCTTCATTTCCACCTATGGGGATCAGTGTGCCTTTTACGCTCATGAACATTATTTGATTTCGCGGGTAAAAATACGGTAATTGTTATTGAAATTAATCATATATTTATCAAATTCGAACTAAACTAACAAATCCGTCAACCTATGCGAATTAGAGAAATCAACGCCATGCGAGGGCCAAATTATTGGTCAATCCGCCGCCATAAATTAATAGTAATGGTCCTGGATCTTGAGGAAATGGAAGAGCTTCCTTCCAATAAAATTGAAGGCTTTACCGATCGGCTTAAAATGATGTTCCCAAGTATGTACAGCCATCGTTGCAGTGTTGGCGAACCCGGCGGATTTTTTCAACGTGTTGATGAAGGCACTTGGATGGGCCATATTATTGAACATATTGCGCTGGAAATACAAACCTTGGCCGATATGGACACCGGCTTCGGAAGGACCCGTGATTATGGCGAAAAAGGAGTTTATAATGTTGTATTTAGTTATGTTGAAGAAAATGTAGGGCGCTACGCCGCCAAGGCCGCGGTGGATATTTGCCGGGCATTAATAAATGGCGAAAGCTATGATTTGGAAGCAGATATTCAAAAAATGCGTGAAATTCGGGAAGACGAACGTTTGGGCCCCAGCACCGGTTCTATCGTTGAAGAGGCCGAAGCACGCGGCATTCCGTGGATCCGTTTGAACAAATATTCCCTTTGCCAATTGGGTTATGGCGCCAATCAAAAGAGAATTCAGGCTACCGTTACTTCAGAAACGAGCAGCATTGGCGTTGAAATTGCTTGCGATAAAGAAGATACAAAATATCTTTTGGAGCAGGCCGAAGTGCTTGTTCCGCGGGGCGATATCATTGGTCGCGAAAGCAGTCTTGCTGAAGCTTGCCGTTACGTTGGTTTCCCATTGGTAGTAAAACCCGTGGGCGGAAACCACGGCCGCGGGATTACAGTAAATATTAAAAATTATGACGATGCTTTGGTGGCTTTCCACGCTGCCAAAAATGTTTCCCCAAAAGTGATTATCGAGAAATACATCACTGGCGAAGACTATCGTTTGCTGGTAATAAACAACGTTTTGGTGGCTGCGGCAAAACGGACCCCGGCCAATATTGTTGGCGATGGAAAATCTACCATAAAAGAATTGGTTGAGGAGGTAAACAAAGATCCGCGCCGTGGCTATGGGCACGAAAATGTGCTTACCAAAATAACCATCAATGATTTGACCAAAACCATCATCGCCGCCAAAGGATATACCGAAGATTCCATTCCGGCGGAAGGCGAAATGGTTATTTTGAAAGACACCGCAAACTTAAGCACGGGAGGAACCGCCGAGGATGTTACCGATATCGTACACCCCTCAAATGTATCGATGGCGGAACGCATTTCAAAAATAATCGACCTCGACATTTGCGGTATCGATATAATGACTACGGACATCAGCCAACCCTTGGAAGATACTGGCGGCGCGGTTTTGGAAGTGAATGCCGGGCCAGGTTTCCGTATGCATTTGGCGCCCACAACGGGATTGCCGCGCAATGTTGCTGCCCCCGTTGTGGATAAATTGTTTCCAAATCATGGAGATACAGGGCGAATTCCCATAATTTCCGTGACCGGAACCAATGGAAAAACTACTACCACACGCTTAATTGCCCACATTGCAAAAATGAAAGGCTATCGCGTGGGCTACACAACGAGCGATGGGGTTTATATCCAAAATAGATTGTTGATGAAAGGCGATTGCACGGGCCCCGCGAGTACAGAATTTGTGCT
>JBEBRF010000054.1:0-15501 GCA_040394975.1 Aequorivita soesokkakensis | reverse complement strand
GACCATTGTCAGATAAATCAACACTGTCAGATCAAGTAGTGGCTACTACACCTAAAAACTTTCGAAGTGCGTGCGCCGCCTCTTCCCCGTGTGTCTTATAAAATTCTCCTGAGGGTTTGAATTCAAATTCTTTGTGGACTAATCCCAGCTTATTGAAAATGAATGCCTCACATTCGCATAGGAAAATGAATTCTTGGATCACTCGACGATCTGCTGTCTTAAAGTCATCGCCATGAAATCGATATAGAATGTCGACCCGATCACTTGCTATGTCGGATTGATTGCTTATAAAATAGTTATAGTCAACTTGGAAGAAATCAGCAAAAACTAGGATTTCATCTCCTGTCGGTTCTGCAATTCCAGATTCAAGCGTAGTAATTCGTTGTTCTGGAATCCCGGTATATGCGCTTAATTGGCGGATTTCTATGTCCAGATGTGAGCGACGCTTGCGGACTTTACGCCCGAACAATTTTAGATCGAATGACATAGAGGATGCTTTGACTGGTTCATAGACAAGAAACGAGGGTGGGCTTAGCTGAGCTAACAAAATTATAGCTTTTATCCTATTTTTGCAACCTATCCGGTTTGAGTTTGTGCATTTTACTTTTTTACAATCAGTGAGCTAGTGGCTGGATCATTCAACATCCTCTCCATCTCCGACTCAATAATATCCTGAACATCCTGCTTGATCTGCAGGTAGTTCCGCTGTACCACGTAAGCATCCAGCTTTCGTACAGGCTCAATATCCTTATATCCATCCTGTTCCCGCTTGAGCCCCTCATGATCATTAACGATCTCACAATGAAACGCCTTCAACTCAATCTTACAATCCGGATCATCGGCCACCATCCCCACAAACTCCCCGGAGCTGAGGGTAGCGATTTTGGAGGGAGGAATCGCAGATTCCAGCTGTTTGGAACGGCTAATGGAGGTATCAATACTATTAATGGACAGGCTTTCCCGGTCCTGCATGATCTTTCCAAACCGATCGGATAGTTGCTTCGCCGTATCTCCCGCCACCTGCCCGGAAATAATATTCCCCGTAATATTCATGATCACATCGGCCTGCTCGCGGCCGTAGTCTTTCCGAAGCTGACTGAAATCCTGTATCCCCAGGCAGGTAGCTACCTTGTTGCTACGCGCGGTTGCGATAAGGCTGTCCATGTTATTGAGATAGATTGTAGGGAACTCATCAAAAATCAGACTACATTTCTGCTTGTCCTTCTTATTGACCAGCTTCACCAGACGGCTTACATAAAGTGAGAGTACGGCCCCATAAATTTGTATCTTCTGCGGATTGTTCCCCATGCAGACAATCTTGGGGTCCTGGGGATTATTGATATCCAGCGTAAAGTCATTGCCGGAGAGTACATAGTAAAGCTGCGGAGAGGAAAGTCGGGCCATCGCTACTTTAGCCCCAGCTATCTGACCTTCGAGTTGTGGCATGACATCGTTCAGGTAGGCATTGACAAACGGGTTGATCAACACTTCTATTTCCTTTTCGGTGCGGAGCAAACTGAATAGATCGTCATAGTCTGCTTGCATTAGCTCAATAACGTGGGGCAGCGTGCAGAACTCCCCATCCTGGTATTTCCGTAAATACCAGATTATCGCCGTCAGGAAGTTGATGGGTGATTCGACAAAGAAATCCCCCTGTCGTTTGATCCATTCCCGGTTGAGCCCCATCAGGATCGTTCGGGCAGATTCGGCGGCATCGGTAATGTCAGTCATCGCCGAAGGATCCAACGGATTACACCGGTGAGTGCGCGTCAGATCATCAAAGTTAATCACGTAAAATGCTGGCGACTTCGGATACAAGTTCCGGTGAGTTAGCCAGGTGTTATACGCGATCCGGGTCAGATCGTCGTACTTAAAGTCATATACGAACATGGTAAATCCTTTCCGTATATGCTGAGTAATGACATGCCGGATCACAAAATAGGATTTCCCGGATCCCGGCGATCCCAATACCATCAACGCCCTGAAAGGATTGATGATGTTAATCCAGCTGTCCCGCATTTTGCTTTTCAGTTGGTAGCGAGCTGGCAGGTTAATGGAATACTCGTTTTCCAATAGCCGCTCTTCTTGAGGAAAGGTTTCATTCTCCTTATTAAAAATATCCTTACTGTTGAGCCGATTCCGGATAATCCGGGTCAATAAGGTTCCTCCGGTCAGGATCAGCATAAAGCCTATGGAGGTGACGCCCGTATAAGTTACCGCAACTGACGTAGCCTTCATTTTCAGCGTCAGAATGGGATAGCTCAAGAAATATGCTGCTAAACCAATTCCAATGTAAGTAAATGCGGTCCGATAACCCAGTTTTTCGTTTTTCCGGCCTCTGGCTCCAAGCAGGGAAATGGCAAGAAAGCCCAGTGCGATCATTTTGGCACGAACGAACTTGTCAAACAGTCCGGTTTTCAGTGTGTTCATCAATAGCCGGTCGCTGAACGGGCTTACCAGTTTCCATTCGGCAAAGGCTCCATAGCAGTTATAATAAAAGTGTAACGCCAGTAATACAATGCTGATTACCCTGGTCATATCCAGGATCTTTCTTAGAGCCTGCTCATTTTCTCCTGTATGCATTGCCATAGTGAAGTCATTTTAAGAATGAATGGATAGTCCCCTTTTCTTGCGCTTTTTTCTCCGGAACCCGGTGTAAGGAGCGGTATCCTGCACCGGCATAGGCTCGGTAAGCACTTTGAAAACGTCTTCAGTTTCGGAGGAGGCCCTGACGGAAGGGTGATCATTGAAATGATCAATAGCTAAAGTTGGAGAATCATCCCTCTCGGATTGTACACGGACTCCCGCTTTCAGAGATTGATACGGGTGTGGTTTCTGCTCCAAAACAGGAGCCTGGGATAACCGCTCCTGTATCGCTTTCGCACTGTAAGCTTTACCTAAATCGCTTCCGTTAAAAACACATCGGGTACGATGATCCACATACGTGATGCCATAAATCACCCTTTGAGGATTCTGACGCAGTACGGTATGGATACCTTGTTTGGCCAGGTGTTGCGCCAATCCGGTGAGGGTTAAACGCCCATGGCGCTTCAATGCGAGATCAATCGCGTTTTTCATTCGGGTCTTATGCGGTGTTCGTAGCGCCTGGTTAGCTACAAACTTTTCCTCCAGGTATTTGAGTGTCGGTTTGGAATAAAAATCACTGGCTTTGATGGGAACCCCAACCGGCTTTCCGTCCTGATCCAATATGCGATATACTAATCCGCCACCCCGGTAGACCCGGGAATTCTCATTACCACGATCCGCCGATATGTTGTATTGTCGGAGCACTGCGTTCAGTTCGGGTAGAGTAGTATACCGGTATTTTTCAAGTACCGTATTCAAGACGTTACCAATGGCTTGCTTGGTTTCACTTTTTCCATAAAGCGCTTTCCCCACATTGACGGGCTCAAGTCTGAAAGCATTTTTCTGTTTCCGATCGTCTGCTTTAACCAGTCCGAAAATCTGCTCGATTTCCCTCCTGGCTTTTTCGGAAAGATTCCTGCCGATATTCTGAGTTTCAATTCGGCTACCGTCGGGGCGGATTTTTACGGAGAGTACATGTATGTGGGGATGAGCGGCATCGTGATGCCGATAGACCAGGAAGGGCTGCTCACCAAAGCCAATTTTGTCCATATAAACTTGAGCGATTTGTTGCAATTGCTCCCGGTCTGGATTTTCAGAGGGATCAAAATTCAGGGAAATGTGGACGCTGTTCCGCCGCACATTTTGATTCAGCTCCGCCAAACGCAACAGCATGTTCAGCCTGGCACCTTGCGAAAGCTCATCGGGCCCGGCAGGATAGTTTCCAGCCATGATGCATTCGGCCACACCCTGCTCGACTTTGTTTTCATTATAGTAAAAGCCCCGGCGGATGGAGTTGCCTGTTTTTATGACTGCAACCATTTCTCTGACAGGCTACCAATGACCTCTTTGATTTTTCCGGTATGGGCGACCAGCTTTTGACGGTCACGTTCGTATGCGATGATCCAGTCCTGGAACTGGCGGATCATACTCAACGTATGTAGCTTCTTGACTGCCTGGTTGAAGTTATTGCCGATACTGTTGAGCTCGCTTCTGAGCTGGATCAGTTCCCTCATCAGCTCATCCAATGACTGGTTTCGGTAGTTCACCTTAACGGGTTTGGAGAGCAGGCGCTTTCGGGCATATTCGCTGATCTTTCGACAGGTTGTCTTACTGAACTGCCGTTGGACGGTTTCGTATTCTTTGGGGCTTAGCCGTAGGTGCAGCCATTTGCTCCGGTTGTTATCTTCGCTCATCACATTCCATCTTCACGTTTCCAAAGTTTATTCTAAAGTCTTACCGCCTACGACTCCGGAGTAGACGGTCCGGCTTGGGCGGCCCGACCAGATTAGATTGTGATACAATCTGACATCTGGCCGATTGCAAAAAGCCAGCAATCTTCCAGCCATAATAAAGCAGGGCAACTGCAGGCTTTGGGTAGGTCGAAACCGTACATATCTTGTTTTGCTTTTCATACCAATTTCAGAGCAAGCCGTTTCTTTATTCCAGACTGAATAAGCCATTCGTTCAGGTCTTTATATCTACGGTAAAGGTTACTTCTGTCCGTATACCGGTCCGATAAAGCAAGTGCTTCCCGGGTTTTGCTAAGGCCGGCAGCATCCCTGTCCAGATAAAGGTAAACCTTCTGATGAGCCTCCAGATAAAGACGTGCTCTATCAAATAAGGACAGCGAATTGAGTACGACAAAATTCAGGCGGTCTGCTTGCTTGATTCCCTTTGCTGCCAGGAGAGAAAGCAGATCAAAAAAACCTTCGAAGACGGCAACCTCTTGCTTCCCGTTATCGATTGAGGTAATGTCTTTGGGGGAAGAAGGGAGCTTGGTAAACGGATTCCGCAGTTCATAACCACCGGTATCGTTTGGAAAGCCTATTGCGTAATATTCTTTCCCGTGAAGTCTGTAGACGACCTCTCGACAAAATCTTTCCGCAATACCGATCGGAATTTTCCTTTGCGAAAGGTAATGGAGTAAAGGCGTTGAAAAGAGAGGTTTGGCCTGAAGAATGGTGATGCTTTCTTCAGGCATGTTCAACGCCTTGTCCTGACATTGTACCTTGTGGTGGTTTGCTTGTCCAGGCTTTTCTCGAAACATTCGGATAAAGTTACTGACAGAACATTGGTGATATTGAGTCCCGAAGTCTATTATACTGCCGCCTCGACCGAGGCCAAAGTCCCACCATCGATTAAGTTTTCGATTGGCTTTAAAAGACGCGGTTTTCTCCTCGCGTAACGGGGAGAGGTACCAGTAATTCGCTCCATGAACCTTAACTGGCTCATGTCCGAGCAGGGATAGGTAACTGACAAGATCGGTCTGTTTGATTTCTTCAATAAGTACAAGCAATTTCCTGAGTTCCATTCTTCTACAGCCAAGTTCTACACATATTCAGTCGACCATCAAAATAATCAGAGCTAAGGGATTTTTTGTATCCTGTTAGAATTTTTCATAGCAGGCATAGTAATAGATGTACATGGTTGCCCTGCCACGCTAGGCCTGTTTTTGCTCTCTGGTATCGAGCCTTAGACTTTAATTCTTGTTATTTTAATAAAAAAATTAACACTGTATTGTTCTTATAATCAACAAGTTAATTTATTGCTATTGCTATTGTCTAAAAAAAATCAAAAAAAAATTTACCCTTTTTTTTGACTTGTGCAACCTTTAAGTGTAACCAAGAAACAGACGCCGAAAAATGTATGGTAGTGAAGTGACAGATGAAACGTTGATGAACAGTCTCAAAAATGACGATAGCCGTGCTTTTGAAGCCATCTATCGTCGTTACTGGCGTCGGTTGTTTGTTTTTGTCTACCACCAGATAGGTTCCAAAGAAGAAGCAGAAGAGATTCTGCATGACCTGATGGTGAGTCTTTGGGTAAATAGATCGGATTCAGATATTGATAGCCTGAGGTTATTTCTTTTTGCAGCGGCAAGGAATCTGGTCAATATGTATTTTAGAAGACAGATCAATCTGCGTAAGTACAAAGAATACCAGCTTCTGCAGGATGTCGCCGATAGTATTGAAGCAGACTACGCATTAAATGAAAAGGAACTGATGAAAGCGATCGAGAACGCGCTTGAAGGGTTGCCGGAAAAAACGGCAAGCATTTTCAGGATGAATAAACTGGACAGGGTTTCGATCAATAAGATTGCAATTCAAATGGGGTTATCTGACAGGGCTGTGAAGTACCATTTAACCAAATCCATGCATATGGTAAGAGCACATCTGGAACGATATCTTTCCAACAACTAATTGTAAGTACTTAAAATGACAATATTACACGTATGACGAGGGGTGAATTTGACCGATTGGTACAAAGGTACAGGGTAGGAAAATGTACGCCTGAAGAGATCGCTCTTCTGGAGCAGTGGATGGAGGTAAATGGGGACGACTACGCCGATGAGAGTATCGTATTTGAAAATGAGGCTGAGGCCGCCGGGATAGAAGAAAAAACTTGGGCCAAAATTCATAGTAATGTGGGATTGGATAAGAAGAAATGGACTTGGTTGAGCAATAAATGGCTTTTTGGGAGCGTAGCAGCCAGTTTCCTTCTAATAGCTTCCTTACCTCTGCTTTTTTTAGACTACGATTTTCAGTCGGATTCAGAACCCATACTTACCGGGCTTGAGACGATCAATACTTCGACGAATCGTCAACGTATAGTGTTGCCCGATAGCAGTATTGTGACGTTGGCTGAGGGGGCAAGTCTTTCGACCAGCGAAAGCTACGGGCACCAAACCAGAACAGTGCGTCTGAAAGGAGAGGCTTTCTTTGAGATACGGTCTAATCCCCAATTGCCTTTTTTAGTCTACAGCGCTGATTTGGTAACGGAAGTCCTGGGAACAAGTTTCACCATAAAACCGGAAGCCAGGTCTAAAACCATCGAGGTCTCTGTAACTACGGGCAAGGTATCGGTATACTCCAATGAGAAAGATCGCAACCGGCGGAAAAGAGGGGTGATCATTACACCCAACCAGAAAGCCGTGTACGATATGGAATCTAAACTGATCCACCAGGATTTGGTCGATACGCCCCAAATGATCAAACCAGATATCCCTGAATCCATATTTGATTTTGATGATACACCTGTCAACACCGTTTTGGAGATTCTTCGAAGTTCATACGGAATGGAAATCGTGGTGAGTACCCCCGATCTGAATAACTGTGTATTTTCGGGCAATCTAAACGGTTTTGATCTTTTTAAACAACTAGACTATATCTGTAAAATAGTTGGAAGCCGGTATGAGGTCCGAGGGACAACCATCTTTCTGACAGGCGACGGTTGTAGAGGTGCCTTGTAGTATTTCAATCCGCAATAACCCTTAAACTGATAACTTATGAGTAAATAATCTGGAAAAAATAAGCCGGTAATGCGCTAACACCACCGGCCCGTCGTGTACCGATCCAAACGCCAATCCGGATGGTATACGTGTTTTAGAGTCCTTAAACCTTAAAACTTTACTAATTTATGAACAAAAAGCTACTTATCCCTTTGTGGATATGGAAAATTATGAGACTGTCATTCCATCAGTTTCTTTTGTGTGCCATTCTTTGCGGAGCATCCTATGCGCACGAGACAAGCGGGCAGGCAGTTCTTGAAAAGAAAGTTTCACTGGACGTCCGGGGGGTTCGATTCAAGAAAGTTCTTTCAATGCTCGGCGAGCAGGCCGACGTCAGGTTTGTTTACAGTTCAAATTCGATCGACTCCCAGCGGAAAGTGACATTGAAGGTGTTTAACCAGAGGCTGGATCTGGTATTAAAAGAGCTGCTTAATCCATATTTTATTGAGTTCACTGTTTCAGACGGCAAGATGATATCGCTAACGCCTGTATTGCCGGCAAAGGAGAGTAGTATTACTGTTCCAGAATTTACGATAGAAAAGCTGGTCAGAGAGGTAAGCGGGCGAGTAGTTGGTGAGAATGGTGAGGCGCTGCCGGGGGTGAGTATCCTGTTGAAAGGAACACAACAGGGAACTACAACCGACGCAGAGGGTACTTTTAGCCTTGCGGTTCCCAAGGATGAAGCTGTGCTGGTGTTTTCGTTTGTAGGGTATATCTCAGAAGAAGTCGTTGTGGGAAACAGAAGATCGATAGACGTTTCTTTAAAAGTAGACGAGAAGAGTTTGGAAGAGGTGGTCGTGATCGGGTATGGTACACAGAAAGTTTCACAGGTAATTAGTTCTATTTCGAGGATTACAGCCGAAAACCTGGACGAGCGACCAACCAGTCGCGTAGACCATGCGATGGTAGGAAAGCTGGCTGGTGTACAGGTGCAGGAGATAAGCGGTGCGCCGGGAAGAGGGCTGTCAGTGAAAGTACGCGGTGTAGGGTCGATTACGAGCTCCACCGAACCGCTTTATGTAGTGGACGGCTTCCCAATTAGTTCGGGACTCGATAACCTTAACCCAAACGATATTTTGTCTATAGAGGTGCTGAAAGATGCGGCGGCATCTGCAATTTACGGATCCAGGGCGTCAAACGGCGTAGTATTGGTAACGACCAAATCCGGTAAAGTCGGTAAGCCCGTGTTTCAACTGGACAGCTACTATGGCTCGCAGCATCTTTTCAGTAAGGTAGATATGCTCAGCAGGGATGAATTCATAGAATTTGCCATTGAGGAGAGAAATAACAGCTGGGAGTTGCAGGGAGGAAACCGTAATGATCCCAATAACGTGAGGCCGGCCCAATATCAAATTGATCCGCTTTGGCTCAGCGATCCGAAATCGCTGCCTGACCACGACTGGCAGGAGATCATTACCCGGGTAGCGCCTGTCCAAAATTATCAGCTTTCGGCCTCCGGCGGTACCGAATCGGTCAGGTATTACATTTCCGGTAATTATTTTGACCAAAAGGGAGTTATGATTGGCTCGGATTACAAAAGACTTTCTTTCCGTACCAATCTTGAATCCACGATAAACCGGTTTCTGACGCTGGGGCTCAACCTGACCGCAGCATCAATCATCCAGAACCAGCCCGACGGGGACGGTTCGGCAGGACCCATGGTGAGGACATTTACTGCTCCTACGATCGGGATTAATGAGCAGACACAGAAAGGAGGTTACAATCCTTATTATGCCGCTTTTTTTATCAATCCCTTGGCCATAGTCAACGAAACTACTAACAAAGGCAAGGTAAGAAACTTCCGAGCTAATTTATATGCCACAGTAAACTTGCTCAAAGGATTGCAGTTTCGTACATCACTAGGTACAGATAACAACAATGTCATCGGACAGACTTTTCAAACGGATAATATCCGGAGAGGTCTGGGGCATTTGGGTGGGATGACCGCTACGTCCCTCGAAAATTACCTGAACGAAAACCTGCTGACTTACCAGGTAGATGCAGGCAGGTTAAGTGTGGATGCCTTAGCTGGGTTTACCTACCAGGAACAACGAACTTTCTCAAGCAGCATATCGAAGGAGGGCTTTCCTGATGATGAAATCAAAACCCTTAATATGGGAACGATCCTGAGCGCCGGTACTTCAAGCGAATCGCAATGGCGACTAATGTCGTACCTGAGTAGGGTGAACCTCTCGTGGGACAACAAGTATCTTATATCAGGGAGTCTCCGTAGAGACGGAAGTTCCCGGTTCGGAGGCGATAATAAATGGGGGTGGTTCCCGGCTGCGTCTGTGGGATGGAGAATCTCGGAAGAGGGGTTTCTAAAAAACCTGGATGTGGTTAACGAATTGAAATTGCGGGCAAGCTTCGGAGTGACCGGAAATAACAATATTGGAGACTACTCCGCCATCGGTACACTTTCCAACGTCAACTATGTGCTTGGAACCTCCCAGGCTGTCGTTTCCGGCTTCGCACCGGGCAGCTTCAGTAATCGTGCTCTGGGCTGGGAAAGAACCCAAACGCTGAACACCGGGCTTGATCTTAGGATTTTTCGAAATAGAGTAAACATAGCTGTTGACATTTACACAGCTGATACGAAAGATATTCTTCTCTCGGTGCCAATACCCGCAGTTTCCGGTTTTGCGTCTGCCCTGATGAATATTGGTGAAGTCCGGAATTCTGGAGTCGAGCTACAATTTAATACTGTCAACCTGAATGGAAAGCTTAAATGGAACACGGGATTCAATATTTCCCACAATAAAAATAGGGTTGTTTCTCTCGGGGCTAACAACGCACCTATAATTGTGTCTGACCAAGGGGGGTTTCAGTTCATTACCAAAGTCGGAGAACCTATTGGATCATACTATGCCTTTGAACAGGCAGGCGTGTTCAAAACCCAGGAAGAGCTGGACAAGTACCCGCATTATCGTACCCAGAATGTAGGAGACATACGGTACCGTGACGTCAATGAGGATGGTGTTATTGATGAGCAGGACAGAACAAGGCTGGGCAGTAATCATCCGCGGTTTTTCTGGGGGTTGCAGAATTCATTCACCTGGAATGGTTTCGATCTAGCTGTCTCAATGGACGGGCAGTGGGGCAACAAGCTGGTCAATCTCTTGAAAGTATCGGATGGGCAATCCAGAACGAACGTAGGCGGCTACTGGCGGGACCGGTGGCGTTCTCCCGAGAACCCAGGAAACGGATGGGTGCCGCGGGCGGCTGTAACGGCCAACCTAACTACTCCGTCGAACTTTTGGATGAATGATGCGTCGTTCGTTCGGATGCGTACGATTTCCCTGGGATACACCGTATCTGGGAAAGCACTGTTAAACAGGTTAGCATTGAGCGGGTTGCGGGTATATGCCAGTATTGATAACGTTTTTATGATAGACGATTATAACCATAACCCGCAGACGGGCACTTATTCCAATACCAATACTAAGCCCGGTGCTGACTTCGATTCTACCTACCCGTTGGCAAGGACATACACTTTCGGTATAAACCTCAAATTTTAGAACAATGAAAAGGTTATTATATATGATGCTTTTCGGGTATATTTTATCCGGATGCAGTCAACTAGATCTGATCCCAGTTTCCCAGAAGAGTGTAGAAGGGTTTTATAAAACAGAAGCTCATCTCGAACAGGCCACGATAGGCATTTATAATAGCATGAGGACTCTCTGGGTGACATCCTCTCTGTCTTACATGCTCACCGAGTCAAGAAGCGACAATACGTTTCAGCCGACGATGGCTTACGACGACGGGTTAATCAACCAATTTTTGGAAACACCCTCTCTGCCGGTGCTAAATACAACTTGGACCCAGTATTACAATGCTATCCAGCGTTGTAACCGTATCTTGGAAGAATTGCCAAACGTAACACTGAGTAACGAAAAAAAACAACAGTTTGAGGGAGAAGCCAGATTCGGACGTGCACTGTTTTACTTTGATCTCGTCAGGATATTTGGTGGAGTACCCCTCGCCACCAGCACATTATCAATCCAGGAAAGCTATGGCCTGACCCGCTCAAGCGTGGAAGAAGTATACAACCAGATTGTGGAAGACCTGACTGCCGCTCAGAACCTGTTGCCGGATGCCTACCCTGTTGCCAACGAAGGCCGCGCTACTAAATGGGCTGCCAAAGGTTACTTGGGGAAGGTATTTCTTTTCCGGAGCGGCTATCCTCTTAAAAGGGCCGAGTTTGATAAGGCCGCTGCTGCATTTTCAGAAGTAATTAATTCCGGGAAATTTGAATTCTTCGATGATTATGCGGATGTATATAGCTATGCTAATGAAGGGGGAAAACAGCAGGTCTTTTCAATTCAGTTTAAAGCAGGTACCAGTGGAAATGGCAACCCTTTCCCGACACGGAACGCATCCAACGACATACTTCCTGGACCGGTTGCTGATGGCTCCATTCCTTTCGGAGGCTCTTCTGGTAACTTATTCGTTTCTGAGGACCTTGTCAATAGTTTTGAGGAAGGAGATCTGCGCAAAGATGCTGCTATTCTTCAATCGTGGCGCCACAAATCGGGCCAGATGGTTAGCAACCTGCCAACTTGCAAAAAATATCAAGACGGCCCAGTGATTGCAGCTTTTGACTGGGACATCGACTGGATCGCCCTGGGGTATACGGACATCCTGATGATGTATGCAGAATGTCTAAATGAAGCAGGTTTCCAACCGGCAGGAGAGGCCTTTGGGATTTTGAATATGGTGAGAAAGAGGGCGGGTCTGTTACCCAAAACACAAGTCGATATACCCGATCAACAGGCTTTCAGGATCTGGATGGAGCAGGAGAGAAGACTGGAGTTTTGCTTCGAAAATCTTCGATGGTTTGATCTCGTAAGGACAGATCGGGGGTACGACGTTATGAAAAACTTCCTCCAAGGATATAATTTGGGTGATAATGTAAAAGGTAGGTTCCAGTATATCTACCCGATACCGCAGACTGTCAGAGACATAACACCTAATTTGGAACAGAACCCGATTAATTAAAAACACAAATTAACGAGATAATTAAATTATTAAGAATATGAACAAGTGGAAATTATTTTTTCTTTTAAACTGTACGTCAATTTATCTTGCCTTTGCGAACAACTCAGACTCTTTGCGCCGAAATGAAGAGAGAGCTACCTCAACCAAAATATGGGCAACCGCTGAGCATAGTGCCTTCACCGACCTTATTCGCTTTAAAGATGCCTTTTATTGCACGTTCAGGGAAGGATCCGATCATGCAAGAGGAGAGGATGGCAAGGTACGAGTGATACGATCTACCGACGGAAAAAACTGGAAGTCTGTAACGTTACTAGAAGTAAAAGGACTGGATCTCCGAGACCCAAAGCTTTCCATTACGCCCCAAGGAAAGCTGATGGTTATCATGGGGGGGAGCGTATACCAGAACCGAAAGATGCTTGAACGCATCCCACAAGTATCATTTTCGGATGTAGATGGCAATACATTTACAAAACCACAGCCGATCAAGCTGGATCCAGAAATGAAAAATTCATGGGACTGGGTATGGCGTGTCTCCTGGCATAAAGGTGTGGGTTACGCAATCAATTGGAAATACGAACATAACGGCGGGGAAAGTAGAGCTACTGGGCAGATATATCTAGTCAAAACGACAGACGGCATCAGCTACGAAAAGATGTACTATTTTGACATAGAAGGTTATCCAAATGAATCGACGGTACGGTTTGATGAAAATGATAAAATGTATGTACTGGTCAGGAGAGAACGCGGGGTCGGTTTGCTGGCGGTGAGTGAGAAGCCTTCTTACAACAATTTTAAAATTCACGAACTGCCATTTAGGATAGGTGGCCCCAACTTTTTGCATATGGCCAATAATAAGTTGATTATCGGCTGCGGGTATCACAATAACGTATGGGAACATGATAGAAGGACTTCTATCCATGCCGGAGACCGCTATGGTAACATATATAAGTCCATATTCCTGCCCAGTGGCGGGGACAATAGCTACCCTGGACTGGTGATACATGACAAGGAATTATGGGTATCTTATTACTCTTCTCACGAAGGGAAAAGCTCAATATATCTGAGTAGAATACCTCTGGAAAACCTTGAATAGAGTGGCAGACAGATCCCCCGCTTATCCGTGGCTGGTGGTAGCTTTGTTGTGTATAGTGGGAGGTCTCAACTACCTCGACCGAATGATGATCACGACGATGCGATCATCTATCATCGACGCCATTCCGATGACCGACGCGCAGTTTGGCCTGCTTACCTCCGTATTCCTGTGGGTCTATGGGTTACTAAGCCCGGTAGCAGGCTTCCTTGCAGACAGGTTCAACCGGAGCAGGGTAATCCTGGGAAGCCTCTTTGTCTGGTCGCTGGTCACCTGGTTGACCTCCTATGCTACCACGTTCGAGCAACTGCTGGCTACACGGGCACTGATGGGAATCAGTGAAGCTTGCTACATCCCTGCAGCATTGGCGCTGATCATGGACTATCACCGCGGCTCAACCCGCTCGCTGGCTAACAGCATTCATATGGCGGGCATCATGATCGGCCAGAGCCTGGGCTTCATCGGCGGGTGGCTCGCCGAGAGCCACAGTTGGAACTACGCGTTCAGTATCTTCGGGATTATCGGTATTGTCTACTCCATGTTGCTTTTGTCTGTGTTGAAGGATCCCCCCAAAGCGGTGGCCGGACCGGTCTCGTCGGTAATAGAAAACCGTGTCCGCTTCACCGACGGCATTGTACATCTTCTCAGCAACCGTAATTTCCTGCTGGCTGCTACCTGCTGGAGCATACTCGGTATTGTCGGCTGGATTATCGTTGGCTGGCTTCCTACCTACTACAAAGAGAGTTTTCAGCTCTCGCAGACTATGGCCGGGATATATGCTACGGGGTATTTCCATACCGCTGCTCTGTTGGGCGTGCTCACTGGCGGGATACTCGCTGACAGATGGAGTAAAACCAATTCGAGAGGAAGGATTTTACTACCGATCGTCGGGCTGTGTATCGCCGCGCCTGCCATCTATATTGGTAGCACCACCTCTGTGCTGCCAATAGCCGTCACTTGTTTTATGCTTTTCGCCTTCACCAAGATCTTTACCGATGGGAACATGATGCCTATTTTATGCCTTATCTCCGATCCGAGATACAGAGCCACCGGCTACGGTGTACTGAACCTGTTTAGCTGCATCATTGGCGGAATAGGACTTTACGCCGGAGGAGTACTGCGCGACGCCCAGATAAATCTGAGCCTCCTGTTCCGGTTTGGTGCCATACTGATGGTTGTCGCAGCGCTGACGCTCTACTTCATCCGGCCCGTCTACGACGAAAATGAAATCCGGTTGAAATAGCGCAGCCTGTCACCTCAATAAAACCCGATACCCCTTTTACTTGCCATTAGAAATGCTTTCAAAAACCCCGAACCTGCCAGCATTTATCTTATCAGTAGGCACTTTGGCGACCTGTGCTGGTCAAGACAGTGAAAATCATGCCCAAATCAAAGAGCGCTCGGTCAGAGTACTCAGGGAAGTCATCGCGACACAGTCCGAATGGATTAAAGTACATGCTGCCGAATTCTTGCTCTGGACCGGACATCCTGAAGGAGTAACGGAAGCCTATGAGGTCGAAGAAAAGGAATACGGCGGCGAACACCAGTACCGGATCGGTATATGGCGTGTGCTGGCACAGGCTGCCCCGTCGCCGGATGTCAAAAAAATACATACCGGCAAAATCCTACGTGCATTTCTGGATACTGCAGGTACTGATCGCATTCATGCAGCCGAAACCCTGGCCAAGCTTGAGATATCGCCCGTTACGGTTAGCGAGGGAATTACAAGGGAAGCATTACAAAGCCCGATCCTACCCCTCGCGCTGTATACGCAATGGAGCGTCGCCTATACCTCCGTCGATTCTATGGCATCTTCCCGGTCGGCTTTCCTTCAAATGATAAAAGGCGGTGAACCGTTGAAAAGAATCATTTCGGCCTACAGCCTGAAAAAGCTGGGAGGGCTTACCAGGGACGAATGGAAAGTGCTGGCTATGGCCGCACTGGATGAACCCACATTGTCTGCTGCCCGGGTATACCTGTTGAGCGCTGCCCTGGTAACGGCGCCATCCTATCTACTTACCGGCGATCTTCTTCC
>JBEBRF010000053.1:0-15625 GCA_040394975.1 Aequorivita soesokkakensis | reverse complement strand
TCATCTAAAGTGAGTAAAATTCCCACTTGATCGGCTACGTTTTCATCGTAAAGATGGGTCCAAACCCGTTGTGGGCTCGTCGTACATTATAATTTTTGGTTTTAGGATTAGCGCGCGGGCCAAAGCTACCCGCCGCTGCATTCCGCCGGAAAGTTCGGCGGGCATTAAATCGATCGCGCTTGTCAATCCCACATTCGCCAAAGCTTCCTTCACCAAAATTTCGGTGCCTTGAAAATTCTCTATTTTATCTTTATGGCGCCGAAGTGGAAATTCAAGATTTTCACGCACCGTCATTGAATCATAAAGCGCGCTTCCCTGAAAAAGAAAGCCAATTTCAGTACGAAGAATGTCCAATTCCTTTTGGCCCATGGTAGTAATATCTTCATTTTTTATAATGATGCTTCCGCCGTCGGGTTTAATCAGTCCCACCAAACATTTCACCATTACCGATTTTCCAGAACCCGATTTCCCCATTATTACCAGGTTTTCGCCTTCAAAAAGTTGAAGGTTGAAACCTTTCAGCACATGGTTGTCACCAAAACTTTTATGTAAGTTTTTCAACTCGAGTATAGGTTTATTATTTTTTTCAGAATTCATTTCTATTTAAAAAAATATATCGGTTACGAAAACGGCAATAAAATCAATCACAAATAGCAACATCGAAATATAAACAACCGCTGAATTTGAAGCTTCCCCAACGCCCACGGTTCCTTTTGAACAATGATAACCTTTATAACAGCCAACCAACCCAATGGCAAACCCAAAGAAAACCGATTTTACCGTTGCCGGAAGAATATCGCTGAATTTCAATGCATCAAAAACTTGGTTGAAATAAAGCAAAAAGGAAACATCGCCCTTTAAATTTTCAACAATGGCGGAACCAAAAAGCGCGATGGCATCGCCCATAATTATTAATAGCGGCAGCATTAAAGTTGTGGCCACAATACGCGTAACCACCAAATATTTAAACGGATTGGTGCCCGAAACTTCCATCGCATCTATCTGTTCCGTAACGCGCATGGAGCCAAGTTCCGCGCCAATACCCGACCCAATTCGGCCCGCACAGATAAGGGCAATAATTACCGGCCCAATTTCCCGAACAATAGAAAGACTTACCATAGATGGCATCCACGATTCGGCGCCAAATTGCATTAAAGTTGGCCGCGATTGCAGCGTAAACACAAGCCCAAGAATAAATCCGGTGACGCCAACCAACAAAAAAGAACGGTTGCCCATATTATAACATTGGCGCACCAGTTCCCGAAACTCAAACGGCGGACTGAAAACTTCCCTAAAAAAGCGTCCGGCAAACAGCGTCATATCGCCAATTTCGGCGAAGAATGATTTCGTGCGGCTAAATATGGAATCTGTTTTATCCATTAAAAAGATGAAAAACTGAATCAGTAGATGTTATGCGATACCCAAAACTACCGCAGAAATATAGCAGCTACAATGATAAAAATCAGTTTATCGCTGTTTTTCAATAGCTTATCGCGCCAATTTAGTTGAAGGAATTATTTTACTTTTTTGATGGCGTTTCACCCATTTCACAATTTCATACCATAAAACACTTACAGTTCCAATACCGATACTTATGCCAATTTGATTTAAAAAAAGTCTTTCAAATTCAAAAAAATTAGTGAACGGCGGCACAAAAAGAAGCAACAATGTAATGCCGATGGTTATGCTAACCATTATTGGCACCAAGTTGTTTTTATACTTGAAAGTGGTAAAAATGGAATAGATAAACGACCGATTTACAAAGGTCAACACAATATTTGAGGTAATGAGTGCAGTAAAAACCATGGTGCGCGTAACGGCTTCGTTTCCATTGTTTGCAAGGGATATTTGATAAACAGCAAGTAAACCCGCAGTAATCACCAACCCTTGGATTATGCTTGTGAAAAGTTCGTTCCAATTAAAAAATGTAGTGGACAATGGCCGTGGTTTCCGCAACATGGAATCCTTTTCCAAAGGTTCATTTTCATAGACAATGGAGCAGGTTGGGCCCATTATCAATTCCAACAAAATTACGTGAACGGGCGAGAAAATATTTGGGTAAACCCATCCTAAAACCAACGGAATAAACACAATAAGAATGATCGGGATGTGAATGGAAATAATATATTGAATGGCTTTTTTAAGATTGAAATAAATTTTTCGGCCCATCGCCACTGCGTCAACCATTTTGGAAAGGTCGTCGTCCACAAGAATCAGGGAAGCAGACTGTTTTGCAATTTCGGTTCCTTTTTCCCCCATCGCCACGCCAATGTTTGCGGCCTTCAGCGCCGGCCCGTCATTTACCCCGTCGCCCGTCATTGCAACAATGTGG
Organism: Aequorivita soesokkakensis; assembly: GCA_040394975.1. GTDB lineage: Bacteria > Bacteroidota > Bacteroidia > Flavobacteriales > Flavobacteriaceae > Aequorivita > Aequorivita soesokkakensis_A. Next base: position 13,293 of record JBEBRF010000053.1, on the reverse strand, counting down.
CCCTGCGACTTTAGCGAATTGATTATTTTAAGCTTTGCATCGGGAAACATTCTTGCAAAAATATTTTTTTCTGAAGTTATTTTTTGGAGTTCCGCCGCATCCAAAGCCACGAGATCATCGCCCGAAACAACTTCATCGGAACCGCGAAAATTTACTTTTTTTGCAATGGCCGCCGTAGTTTCGGCAATGTCGCCGGTTATTATTTTTACCGCAATTCCCGCATTGTAAAAATCTTGAAAAACCTTGGCAATATTTCCCTTCGGAGGATCATAAAAAGCGAGTAAACCCTTAAATTCAAAACGAAAATCTTGTTGGTTTTTGGGCCAATCAGTTCCTTCAAAATTTGAAATTCCCACTCCCAAAACACGGTATCCTTCCGAAGCCAACTCCTTAATTTTCTGTTTTAGCTTTTGAATTTGTTCCCCGCTCAAACCCGAAACGGCCATCAAAGCCTCGGGCGCTCCTTTGGCCGCGATAATACGTTTGCCCTCCGCATTTTCAAAAATATGGGTCATCATCGGGGGTTTGCCGCCCAATGGATATTCGTGCACCATTTTAAAGTTTGGCCTTTCGTCATTTTCAGTAATAGAACCATAAAAAGTGTGCAATGACTGCTCCATGGAATCGAACGCAATGGGCTCGCTGGCCCACATTGCAATGGTAATAAGTTCGTTTTCGCTTGCGGAAATTTCACTTTCAACGGATGTGATTTTATCGGTTTCCAGTGTAAAAATTTTATCCAAACGCATTTTATTTTCGGTGATAGTCCCAGTTTTATCCACACAAATTACAGTTGCACTGCCCAAGGATTCCACAGTTTTCATCTGTTTCACGATTACGCCCATATTCATTAATCGCCAAGCGCCGATGGCCATAAAAGTTGTAAAGGCTACGGGGATTTCCTCGGGCAGAATGCTCATTGCAAGCGTTAGTGCTTTTAAAAGGCTATCCAGAATATTTTCTGAATTGTAATAATTTATTCCCCAAACCAACAGAAAAATCACGGCACCCGCGATTACCATCTTTTTTACAAAATTATTTATTTGAAGTTCGAGCTGGGATTTTTCGGAAGAAATGGCTTCAATACTTTTACCAATTTTCCCAACCGCCGTTTTATTTCCAATGGCGGTTATTTCAGCAATGGCGAGCCCGCCCGCGACTTGGGTTCCCATAAAAATTTTATTATCAACGGAATTTGCATCTTTTTCAACGGAAAAAGATTCGCCCGTTAAAATAGATTCATCCACCGAAAAATCATTGGAATGTACAATTTTGCCATCGGCAACAATGGTAGCGCCTTCCTCCACCATTAGAAAATCGCCAACTACCACATCGTGACTGTTTATTTCCACCACCGCGCCGTTGCGGATTACCTTTGAATGGGGTTGCGAAAGCTCTTTGAGTTTTTCGAGCGCATTATGCGTTTTGGCGTCCTGATACAGCGAAATTGTAGCGACCAAAACTATGGCCGCGGCCAGAAATATTCCGTCGCCAATGTCGCCTATAAAGAAATATAGGGTTGCGGCCACCAAAAGTAAAATGACCATTGGTTCCTTGGACAAGCCTATTATTGCTTCAAGAAAATGGTTTTTCTTTTTTGATTCGAGGACGTTGCGACCAAATTTTTTCCGGGAAGCCAGCACTTCGGAATCACTCAAACCTTGAATATCAAAATTTTCTATGGACATTTTTCTAAAAATTCGTTCAACCTTCTACAAACAATTAAAATTACTAATTGACTCCATAATTTTTTATGAGAATTATCACACTCCATTTTTTAAATTATTCATTTCATTGAATCATTATATTATTTTTGAACAATAAATGTTTAAAATAGAATATGAAAGGTTATTTTTTTTGTTTTATAATAATTGCAATGCTTGCCGGATGCAGTAGCACAAAATCGCGAAACATTAGCAATAACCACTATGTTCGGTTAAATAATCTTTTTGAAAACCACCAATATTTTAAACTTTCGGATGAATTTGAAAGAAATGAAAAGCAACTTTCCGAAAGAGAAAGGTTGATTCTAAGCGCGAAGCTGAATTCAGTTTTTAACAGAAAAGAAATGTCAAATTCTGATATTGAAGTTCTTTTCAAAAATCACAACAACGCACTTGCAGATTCCACTAAAATCCAATTGTTGGAAATTGAAATGAACAACAGCGTGCTGCTTTATGATTATAAAAATGCATTGGAAATTGCAGAAAAAATTATAGCTTTTCCAACCGATTTAAGCGAAGAGGAAAAAATGGATTATGAAAACAACAGAACCATTTTCAATATTCTCAAAAACGTTCCGAAGCAAACAATTTCAATCTCCGAAACTTCCCTTCCAATCACAAAAGATATTGCCGGACTATCGCGAATTCCTGTAAAATTAGGCAATACCGAACAATCGGCAGTTTTTGACACCGGTGCAAATTTTTCGGTAATTACAGATTCCTTGGCGCTGAAAACAGGTTTGAAAATTTTGGACGGAACATTCAAGGTTACAGCAATTACGGGAAATAAAGTAGATTCAAAAATCGCTGTTGCTGAAACTGTAAAACTTGGAAACACAAGAGTTTCAAATGTAATATTTTTAGTGTTTCCCGAAGCAAGTTTAAGTTTTCCCGAAGCAAATTATGCAATTGAAACCATAATTGGTTTCCCTGCAATTGAAGCTTTAAAAGAATTACACATTGTAAAAGATTCTATTTTTTACGTTCCAAAAAACCAATCTTCAAACGTTAGCCAAAACCTCGCGCTCGATTTTCTGACACCCGTTGTTGAAGTGATTGAAAATGGAAGATCGCTGCCATTTACCTTTGATACGGGCGCTTCGGGAACGATGCTTTACAATCCATATTTGAAGGATTATGAAGAAACAATAAAAAATGGAAAGCTTGATTCCATCCAAATTGGTGGGGCTGGCGGATCAAAATTTATTAAAATTTACCACATTCCCTTCACCGGAAAAATTTCTGGAAATGAATTTATTCTGAAAAACACAACCGTAAATTCCGAAAAAAACCCAAAAGATAAAAGCGGAATTTACGGCAATTTGGGAAAAGATGTCCTAAATCAATTTGACACGTTGACGCTCAATTTTGAAAAAATGTTCCTAAAACTAAATTGAATTACAACGGAATATTTCCGTGTTTTCTGTTCGGTCTTGGAACATCTTTAGTTTCCAACATCGCGAAAGCTTTCAATAATTTTCTGCGCGTTTCGCGCGGCTGTATCACTTCATCAATAAATCCGCGTTGTGCGGCCTTAAAGGGATTGGCAAATTTTTCAGCATATTCCGCTTCCTTTTCGGAAAGTTTCAGTTCAGGATTTTCCGCCTGCGAAATTTCGTTTTTGAAAATAATCTCGCTGGCGCCCTTTGCTCCCATCACGGCAATTTCGGCTGTTGGCCACGCGTAATTCATATCGGCGCCAATGTGTTTGCTGTTCATCACGTCATACGCGCCACCATAAGCTTTTCGGGTAATTACGGTAACGCGCGGAACAGTTGCCTCGCTCAAAGCGTATAGCAATTTTGCGCCGTTCAGAATAATTCCATTCCATTCTTGATCCGTTCCCGGAAGAAATCCCGGCACATCCACCAAAACCAAAAGCGGAATATTGAAACAATCGCAAAAACGCGTAAAACGTGCGCCTTTTTTCGAACTGTCAACATCCAAAACACCCGCCAAACTCATCGGCTGGTTGGCAACAATGCCAATACTTCTGCCGCCGAGCCGCGCAAAACCAACAATAATATTGTCTGCGTACTCTTTGTGCACTTCGAAAAAAGAATCTTCGTCGATAATTCCTTTTATCACTTCGTGCATATCGTACGGTTTGTTTGCGGAATCGGGCACAATGGATTCCAATTCATCCCGAAACTCATCCGCAATTTCAAAAGGAAATTTTTCAGTAACCATTTTATTGTTCTGCGGAAGATAACTGAGCAGCGTTTTTATCTGTTCCAAACAAACAATGTCGTTCGCAGCGGTGAAATGCGTTACGCCACTTTTGCTGGCGTGGGTTCGCGCCCCGCCAAGTTCCTCGGAAGTTACGTTTTCATTGGTAACGGTTTTCACCACATTCGGCCCCGTAACAAACATATAACTACTGTTTTGAACCATTAAAGTGAAATCGGTCATTGCCGGCGAATAAACAGCCCCGCCGGCACACGGACCCATTATTGCCGAAATCTGCGGCACAACGCCCGATGCTTGCACGTTTCTGTAAAAAATATCAGCATAGCCGCCCAAAGAGCGCACGCCCTCTTGGATTCGCGCCCCACCGGAATCGTTCAAACCAATAATTGGCGCACCAACACTTATTGCATGATCCATTATTTTACAGATTTTTTCGGCGTGTGTTTCCGAAAGTGCGCCGCCAAAAACCGTAAAATCCTGTGCGAAAACATATACCAAACGCCCATTAATTGTTCCGTAGCCCGTAACCACGCCATCGCCGTAATACACTTCTTTTTGCATATCAAAATCGGTGGTTCGGTGGGTAACGAGGATTCCCATTTCTTCAAAAGAGCCTTCATCCAAAAGATATTCAACGCGTTCGCGGGCGGTAAGTTTTTTCTTTTCGTGCTGTTTTGCAATCCGTTTTTCTCCTCCACCTTTTTTTGCTTCGGAAATGATTTCTTGTAGTTTTTTATTGTTGTTGGTCATATATCTAATTATTTCTCTGCGTACTCTGCGACTTTGCGGTAAATATAGCACCGCAGAGCCGCAAAGGACGCAGAGTTTATTTCGGCAATCGAAGTTTTTCTGAATCCTTTAAATATTGTTTTAATGCGAAAAGCGCCGCAACCTTTGCTTCCTCTTCGTTTATCGCTTTTAATTTTTCTTCGGAATAATAATTTTTCACAAAATTGGTGTCGAAATTTCCGCTTCGGAACGCTTCGTGCCCAAAAACAAATTTCCCGAACGGAAGCGTTGTGCTCACGCCTTCAATTTTATATTCAGAAATTGTCTCAAGCATGGTTTGCATCGCCTCATTTCGGGTTTTTCCGAAGGTTATCAATTTTGAAAGCATGGGGTCATACTGGATTGGAACTTGCATTCCTTCGGAAAAACCATCGTCAACACGAATATTTTTACCCTTAGGCGGACGGTAAACTTCCAATTTGCCAACGCTCGGCATAAAATTATTCAACGGATCTTCGGCGTAAACCCGAAGCTCAAAAGCATGGCCGTGGATTCTCAAATCTTCCTGCGAAAAGGCAAGTTTTTCATTATTTGCAACCTTTATCTGCTGCTCCACCAAATCGAGGCCAGTTATCATTTCGGTAACGGGATGCTCCACTTGCAGCCGCGTATTCATTTCGAGGAAATAGAAATTGAGGTTTTCATCCAAAAGAAATTCAACCGTTCCCGCGCCCACATAATCGCAGGCTTTCGCGACTTTTACGGCGGCTTCGCCCATTTGTTTGCGCAATTCCGGCGTTAAAACTGAAGAAGGTGCTTCTTCCACAACTTTTTGGTGGCGCCGCTGAATGCTGCATTCACGCTCAAAAAGATGCACCGTATTTCCAAAATTATCGGCCAAAACCTGAATTTCAATATGCCGCGGCGAAGTGACGAATTTTTCAATAAAAACCGAACCATCGCCAAAAGCATTTTCGGCCTCGCTGATGGCGCGTTTCATTTGGTCTTCAAATTCGTTGGCGTTTTCAACGATTCGCATTCCTTTTCCGCCGCCGCCGGCGGAAGCTTTTATAAGAATCGGGAAACCTATTTCGGCCGCTATTTTCTTTGCTTCGGAAATATCCGTAATAGCTTCGGCAGTGCCGGGAACCATTGGAATATTGTATTTTTTCACGGCATCTTTCGCGGCAAGTTTGCTTCCCATAACCCGAATGGCGTGCGATTTTGGACCGATGAAAATCATTCCACTCTTTTCTACTTTTTCCGCGAATTCCGCATTTTCGCTCAAAAAACCGTAACCGGGATGGATGGCGTCAACACTTAATTCCTTTGCAACTTTTATGATTTTATCGCCCAAAAGATACGATTCATTGGAAGGCGGCGGACCGATGCATACGGCTTCATCTGCAAAGATTACGTGCGGTGCATTTCTATCTGCTTCGGAAAAAACCGCGACGGTTTTAATGCCCATAATTTGGGCGGTTTTCATTATTCGCAGCGCGATTTCGCCACGATTGGAAACCAATATTTTCTTAATCATTTTTATGGAATTCAATTAGCAATTTTCCTTTATCGACCGTTTCGCCTTTCGTAATATTTATGGTTTTTATAATCCCGTCACGCGGCGCAGTCAACGTGTTTTCCATTTTCATCGCTTCGAGAACGCAGAGGAAACCGCCCTTTTTTACTTCATCGCCTTCGGCAACATTTACTTCCAAAATTATTCCCGGCATTGGGGCGTGAATTTCGTCTTCAACCGCAGCGTTCCCCAACGACAGGCCCAGCTTGGAAATAAGCGCATCAAGTTGGTTTTCTATCTTAACTTGATAGTGATTGCCATTCATTGAAATGCTGTAGATTTTTTTATTGAAATCTGCTTTCAGGATTTCAACTTCTATTGATTTGTGGTTGAAGATTACGTTGGCTTTTTTGTTGTGGGAAATAATATCAAGTGTTTCCAAATCTTTCAAATTCAGTGAAAACTCAAAGGTATTATTCACAATTGCTTTAAATTTTTCTTCCATAAACAGAAATTTTGATAAAGGTACTATTTGTGGAAGATTTTGGCACAACTTGGCAACAGTTAAAAATGAAAAACCTTGGCGATAAGCGCTACCACCAAGATTTTCAATTGAAGTATTTTGGATTTTTATTTATTTTTTTGGCTTTGGTTTCAGTTTCGGTTTCGTTTTCGATTTCGGTTTCGATTTCGGTTTCGTTTTCGAATTCCCCGTGTTTTCTGATTTCATTTTTTTTCTAACACCGCTCAATGCCGTTTTCAATTCTCTGATCCAAGTTTCCAAATCGCTGATCGGTTGATAGCCATCTCCATTTAAACCGGCCACTACATTTAGTGATCGGGTTAAAAACTCGAGATGTTCCAATTCTGCGGCTTTCTTTGCTTCGGAACCGGCTTTTTGCCAAATTTTCTTGAAATTTTGAATTACTTCATTCCATTTAGATTCAATTTTTTCATCTTCAATAATCATAAGAAGACATAAATCAATATTTAAGAAGGCAACCATATCCCAATAATCAAGGTCTTCGGATTCCGATTTTTGATTGAGTTTATTTTGTTCCTCCTGCAGTGTTTGCTGTGCTTCGGCAATGGTTCTTATTTTATATTTTTTCCCATCAACCGTAAATTCTCCCCCAGGTTTTATAGCGCCGCTGAAAATTAACAAACAAGCAATCTCAATTGAATTTGCGATGGAATAGACTTTGTTTGAATTAAAATTATTGCCATAGGCCCGGTCGTAATGTGAAATTGCTTTTTTATATGCGGTGGTTCGTTTGGTGAAATCGGGCGCCAACAAAGCCAAACGTTTATAGGAACTTCCCAAAAGGTTGTGCCGTTCGGCTGTTTCGCCGGCAAAGAGCAAGACCGCAAGATCGCTGATTACCCGTTCGGTTTTTTTATATGCTTCTTTTTTGGAAGTTGCGGTCGTTTCTTCAGTATCAAAAATTTCACGGATATACATTTTTGCCCGGGTGTTGCAGTATTTTTCCATACAGGAAAAGGAGAAATCTGCGTTTTCCATTTTCAGAAGTTCTTCATAATTTCCAGAGGCTTCAACATACATGGCCAGTTCCTGATAAATTTTGGCTACCCTTTCAATAATTTGTGGGGTTCTGAAAACATCCCTATCTACTGCATTTATAATTGTATTCAACTCTGCCAAATGGTCTTTGTTTGCACTTGTGGACATTTGCAGTTGGTTGAGCAAATTATCGAGGTCAATTTCAGCTTCCTGCGGCACAATATAACTTGGTGACCAAGACCCTTTTGCCGCAGAAATCCCTTTCAGTTTGAAGAAAGGATCACCATAACATTGATATGCGCCCCAAGTGTTGTTGCCGGGATGTTTTTCATAGATATAATTTCGAGCATTTTTTACGGCATCGCCAAAACAATCACCGGAGAACATGCTGCTGTAAAAAACCTGTGCAAAGTCAAGGGCGGCCGCATCATTCACTGCCCAGCCCGCGGCTATTACGGCTTTCACGCCTATGCTTATTAATTCGGTACCAATGTTTGCGGCAAGTTTGTATCGATCGCGATAGAATTTTTCATCTTCCGAATTGGTATATCCCAGATGGCAACAGTTTACGAAAACCAGTTCGGGGACTACGGGCATTTGCTGAATTTCAAAAACGGTAAGGAATATTTCCTTCCCGATAACCATTCCTGATTTTTTTGGGGATTTTGGATTGAAAACCCCGTGGCCCGCCAAATGTATAATTGTGTAATCATTGCAGAAAAAATTCTTTACGATGCTTTCTGCGTTGGTACCAATAAGGCTTGTGGTGGGATAGCCAACATTTTCAAGGGTATCCTTAACCATCATTCCCTCTTCCTTGGCGCCGGGCAATTGGGAAATAAAACCGCTCAAAACAGGGTCTGCAATGATCAGCGCGCCTTTTTCCGCAACGCGTTTTATATTGATGCGGTAATCTTTGGTGGACAGCTGCCGAATCATTCCCGCGTTGATGCAAAGTGGTTTGGCATTGGTGGTATTGTCCTGCAGCAATTCCCAAGGGTAGGATGCCGTTTTGGTATCCAATATCCAGGAAATGTTTCCTTTTCGTTTAAGCTTTTCCTTTAAATTATTCGGGATCAGCAATTCAAAAAGGGTTTTGGCCGTACAAGCGGACCATTGATTGTTGCCAGAAACTTCCGAAATAAAAAGATCAATCAAAGGGGTGCTGCTGTAGAGTTCATTTTCTTCCTCGCGGGAGTCGCCGGTGGACGAACCGAAAACCATACTCGACGGTTCGCCACTCTGCTCGTTGGCTTCCCTGTATTTAATGGTTATGCGGTTCCACCAATCCTCTGCGGTGTCCAGCGGGGTTCTTTTGCGAACACCCAAAAGGTTTTTTATTCGTTTTTTTCCAATAATAATATTGTATGAGGCATTTTCCTTATTTGCTATCTTGTTGAGGACATACATACAGTTTAGGGCTCGGTCTGCGTAAAGTTCAATGATTTCGATATATTGTACGGTTTTGTAACTTCCGTCGGACAACATTTTAATCTTTTCATTTGCCCGGTTTACGCCGTCAACAATTGCTTTCAGGGAACCTTCCACGGAAAGCCCGCCATAGCCCGATGCAACAATCAATGAAGAAATGCCGATGCCCTTTTTGGGGATTGCCGTGCCGCGAATGCTGAGCAAATAGTTCAAAACTCCCTGTTCCACTGATTTTGAAAGTTGAAAGGACGTGAGTTGGTCCGGTTCGCCCAGACCAACAATGATTGCGCCTTCAAAGTCGCTACCTTCCATTTTTCCGAATATGGCGTTGGTTCCTATTTCGCCCGGATAAAGACCCAATCTGTGTTTTGAAGTGAGGTTTCCATTTAGATAATTATCTATGGATTTTTCTGCATAAAGAACGCCGTCGTTTAAAAAGTGGCCGGCAATAATTGGGTATTTGGAGTATCGCAGATCGCCATTGCTGACGGAAACGGTAACCGGGATTTGGCTGCCCACTGGTGCCGTGTCCGTACTAAGGCCTAAAATGGTTTTTTCCAAGCCACTTTCAGATAAGTCAAAGTCTATATCTGGCTCGGCCCTGAAAATAATTTCTTCGCCCCTCAATAAAGGTTTTGTATTTCTGAGAAGTTTGGTTTGCCCTGTTGAGAGTATTTCCTCAATTGCATTGAAAAGTTCCGGATCGTTTGCCAAGGCACCGTGGGTTACCCGAGAGTAATACACGGCATTGGCTTCAATAAGCTGTTTGGGAATGCCGGATTCCCAAGTTACACTTTGGTCTCCTTCGCTGGTGTAGAGGAAATAAAGCTGTTTTTTAGGAGGAATTTCGTCGAGATAATAACCGCACGGCGTCATTTTATCTTTTCCGGCAATATAGGCCATGCTTGAATAGTCTATCTCGTCCCTTTTCTTCAAAATGTTATCGCGATAATTTTTGAAATAATCAAGATCGGCTTTGAGAGGCAGCGGCCAGTCTGGTTTCCCGAAATACTTCCGCATATTTTCCCAAGTTTCCATTTTTGAGAAATCATTCTTCGGATCTGTGTTCAATGGCAAAAGCGCCAAGATTCCCGGAAATTTGGAGAACATTTTAAGCAGACTTTCCTTGGTGTGGAACAGATCTAACTTGCTCAATTTTTTAATGATGGCGTCTTCCCCGAACAATACGGATGGAATTCGGAACGAGCCCCCCAGCGGCGAGCCGAGGAACAACATTCTAAATCCTTTGGAAGCCTTTAATTCCTGCCAAGTATCATCGTGGTTGAGCATAAAATCACGAGCCAGGAGCCCACCCATTGAATGTCCTATAATTTTAATGGGCTGGCCAATTTTAAGGAGCCCTTTTATTTTAATGTTGAATTCGGCGGCACATTCGGGCAGTGGTTTTCGCCAATCAAATGGATAAACCACTACGTCATACTTTCCGGAAAGCCATTTGTAAAGTTTATAATAGGAAGTTTTCACGACGGAATCTGCCACAATTTTGTTCACATTGGAATAACCGAGATTTACCAATCCACCGCTCAGGATCCGGCCGTAATGAAGCCAAATTTCCTTGTCCTTTTGCGAAAGGTTGGAACCCATAATGCCAGGAAGCAGGATAACGATAGGTTTGGTTCCCGAAGGCGGTACAGTCGAAGGATACAGTTCACCTGATTCAACAAGGGCGCGGTCGCTTCCCGGAATTTCGTCCTGCGGAATACGTTTAAAGCCGGGAATAGGTTCACCTTCGGTGGTTTTTAACACCAAGTCAATCGCTTCACGGGTTTTGTCGTTTGCAAAATACTTAACATGGTTCACTTCCGCGCCCTGGTCAAAGAAATATTGGATATCTCCCTTTCGTTTGGCGCCCAAATACATGGAATCTGTGTTCACGACCAAATCATTTCGTTGCCAATAGAACAGTTTCCCGAGAATTACAAACATCCCCTGCCCCGAAAAGCTTACCCGGCCATTTCCAGAAATTATTGATAGTGGCTTCCCGTTGATGGCCGTCTCTGGTGTGGGGTCGTTGAGTATTTTTATGAATGGAGATTCTGGTCTTTGTGCCTCCAAACCGGGAAGCACGTTTACATCATCCTTGCTTTCAACGGCGGCGGAAAGCAATTCTTTCAAAATGTCAACAAAAGGCCCGCCCGCCCATGTTATTAAATTTAAAAAAACATTCAATATATGGTCCAGCCTTTTTGAAGCGAGTTTCGTTCCCGCAGCGGGACAGCCCACCCTGATGAATTTGGCCACTGTAATTTTCTTGTCCTTAAACAGTTTGTTAAGGGCTTCAATATTTTCAATGTCTTCATCACGGCCTTCTTTTTCAAGTAAAGAAATATGTCGGTTGTTGAAACCGATTGCCGCCTCCTCATTATTGCTGCTGTATTTATTCAAAATATCACCAACTATCCCGCCTCTTGAATGTGTGAGAAGATGCACCACGGAATTGTCCGGCAGCATTTTTGCAAGTTTCACAACATTCAACAACGGACTTTCTGAAAGGGTTCTATGCTGAAAAGCGAGCACGTTTTTGCCGTAAAGTTGATGCAAACTATTCCAAACCGGAGTGGCCTTCAAATCCTGAAATGCGCCGAAAGTGTCTGAGTTGGTTCCGTGGATAAATATAAAGAACGGATGGTTGGAAGGTTTCCCGTCAAAAACTTCAAACTTAAAATCTTGGTTTACAAAAAATAACGCGGCACCGTCCTCCAAATAATTGTTTGGAATGGCGCCAGCATCCATTCCGTTCATCAAATGCTTGTCTTCCAATTTTTTGGAAATTGCCGCTACGCCGCTACCTATGGCCTTTTTCGCAAAAACCTTTAGCATCCGGAGAGCTATTTTCCCCACTATGCCCCTTTCGGTTGCGGGAGTTTCTACCGAACCGGGAAGAACAAACACTTCGGGTTGCAGATCACGAGTTCCGGGCGGTTGTAGCGCGGGGTCGAGCTCTGGGAAAACCTCGTGCATGGTGGAGGCATCACACATCCACGTGGTGCCATCATCAAGAACTAATTGCAGCAGTTTATCATTTTCGGCCAAACCTATTTCATGCTGATTTGAAACATCCCTGTTGCTCGCTTGCAGATTATATACAATTGCGCCATCGGCATCAGTTTCCTTTTTGCCATAAACCACAAGTTTCTTGATCGGTTCCATAGTATATTGATTAGATTATTAAAAAATAATTAGCTGATTTCACACTTTTCGGGCTATAACCCTATGCTTCAATAGCTTAAAAAACCATTAAAAATAATATTAAAATTTGATAATGAGCCGTAAACTTTTAAAATTGAACTATTTACGGAAAAAAGTTGCATTTGGAGAGGAGATCAAAAAATTACGATAATTTTTCAATTTTGAAGTGGAATGGCTTTATTATTTTTTTTTGATGCAAATTTTTATGAGTCGTTTTCCTGTCCAAAAAATTAATCAACGCCATTTCCAAAACGATTTTTATGTATCTTTTGTGAAAATTAAATCCCGATGCAATTAAAATTCATTTTTCTGCTCTCCTTGAGCTTTTACCTTTCCTGCGCCCAACCGACAAAAAAGAATGATGTAGCACTGAAAACCCTGTCCCAAAACTACAGCGTTGAGGCGGTCGTAAAAAATCTAACCATTCCGTGGGGAATGACTTGGCTCCCGGACGGCAGTATGCTGATTACAGAAAAGGACGGTAGGTTGATTCATTTCAAAAACGGCGAAAAGACGGAAATAGCAAACGTTCCAAAAGTTTATAACAGCGGCCAGGGCGGTTTGATGGATATTGAATTGCACCCCAAATACACCGAAAACGGTTGGATTTATATTACCTACGCTTCCGAAGAAGGGAGCGGAAATGGCGGACATACGGCGTTGATACGCTGCAAATTGGAAGGCAATTCGCTCACAACTATTGAAACGCTTTACAAAGCTTCGCCAAACACAACTGCCGGGCAGCATTTTGGATCGCGGATTGAATTTGACAATGACGGTTTTCTATATTTTTCAATCGGTGAGCGCGGCGAACGTGATGTAAATCCGCAGGATATTTCCCGCGACGGCGGAAAAATTTACCGTTTGAACGATGACGGAAGCATCCCGACGGACAATCCATTTTATAACGAACCGAACGCCAAAAAAGCAATTTTTACCTACGGAAACCGCAATCCGCAAGGAATGGC
>JBEBRF010000052.1:0-15680 GCA_040394975.1 Aequorivita soesokkakensis | reverse complement strand
CCAGTCCGCGGTCATAACCATCAGTGGCTTGCTCATAAAAAGCTATAACCAAATCACGGGTTACGGCTTCGTCAAAAACGGACCAAAGTCTTAAAATGGGTGTACGATTATCTACGGGAATGGCACCAGTTGATGTTGACAATGTTGGGCCACCGCCTAAGTTTGTTTCATTTGCGGTTTCATCGGCACCGGGACGTTGGAATATTGAACCTAGGACTCCTTCCTTAAAAAACACTCTGTGGGAATTTTTTATTAAAACATCTCCAGAGGCATCACCAACGAACATTATTCCTTGACCAATAGGGGCAAAACGCTTACTATCATCACTGTTAAGACTAGTTCCTGCACCTCCTCCTTGGTTGCCCGAAGAATTATAATAATAAAATGGGGCAGCAGCATATGTACCTAAATTGTTTCCGTTATAAGGGTTGTTATCAGTATCTTCTGGACCAATGGTAAAAATGCCGTATCCAAAAGGTTTGCCGGAATAATTATGGGAAGCGACTGTTCTATTCTCATCATAATACCAAAAAGTACCTAAGGCAGCATTATCCGGTAAATCATAGAAAAGTTTATTCAAATCCAGAGCCGAAGGATATGGATTTCCTGCCAAAGTCATTAATTCATTCGCCACAGGAATAGCAAATGTGCCACTATTTGGTCTTCCTCTAAAATCATAGGTTTGGTCAAGGGTTGGTGATAATGGTCCAACTCCTTTCATTGTGAATCCAAAACCTGGAGGAGCATTGTTACCGCTGTTCATTCTTTGGTAATTCCCTTCTGCTTCTGTTCCGGGACTTACGTGTGTGTAAAGCCATCGAGTTGATACAGTTATTGGATTTGTTTTTAATCCATCACGGCCGGTCGTGGTAAGAACTCTTGAAGCTGCAGTTAGGCTTGATGTAGATGGTTCATATAAAAAATTTACTCCAAAGCTTCTGTTTCCAGAAATATTCAGTACAGGATTACCAATGGGCGAGCACCAATAATAATAGGCCCAAGCATTGGTGACCGGTGAATTTTGTTGTACGGAAAGTTGTCCGTCGCCACTATTGCCCGACGTTGTGCCACCTTGAATCAATTGCCCATTGTCGCGCAAATAGATACTGGCTTCAGTACTTGGGTTATTGGTGTTTCGTGATAAATTGACGTCACTTTCTACGTAGAGAACTTGGTCCTTCACATAAATATAGGAATCTGCAGTGCCGTTAGGCTTAACGCTTAACTGTGCAAAAATGCTTGTAGATGTTAAAAGTAAAGTTGAAAAGAGTAGTAGGTTTTTCATAATTTTACGGTTTTAAGAAGCCTTTGTTATTGGGGCTAACGGCCTTCTTTTTGACGGTTTAAAATTAAAGATAAATTTTAATATAAATTGTTGTTTGCTACAAATTACTTAAAATTTTCGTTATTAGACAATTAAGTTCGACAAATTGGACTTTAAAGGGTAGTTTTTTAGCAGATTTTTGAAATGGATTGACTATGGAAAAAGGCGATAAGGTTGCGGTGCTTGATGACGCTATTTCGGGTGTGGTCGCTTCAATTAACGGTAATGAAATAACAATTATCACTACCGAAGGTTTTGAATTGGCTTTCACAAAAAAGGAACTGATCCTCATTGACGGGGCGCTTTCCAAAAAGGAAATGGGGCAAATGGACTTATCTTCCATTATGGCTGAAAAGCAACAGCAAAAGCCCGGAAAAACCCAACGGATAAAGCCGAAAGACCGCAGCCAACCCCCAATGGAAGTTGATCTGCACATCAACCAATTGGTGCAAAAAACCCGGGGAATGGATAATTATGAAATGCTTTCAATACAGCTTGAAACCGCTAAAAGACAACTGGACTTTGCCATTTCAAAGCGAATTCAAAAAGTGGTATTCATTCACGGTGTGGGGGAAGGGGTATTGCGAACCGAGCTCGAATTTCTTTTTAACCGCTATGACAACTTAAAGTTTTATGACGCCGATTACCAAAAATATGGCCGAGGCGCCACGGAAGTGTATATTTTTCAAAATATAAAGTAGGGGCGAATCAGTTTATAGTCCGTTTCGGATTAATTTAAAATTCGGGCGTGATTGTTTTCTGAATACTTTCCACATTATTCAGCGTGCCCATATTCAGGGTTTCCTGAATGATTTCATCCTCACCGTTGGTCAACACCACATTCTTTAGCACAATCTTCACGCTTTTGTTTATTTTATAAGTGTGCTGTCTGTATGCATTAATGCCATAGTCAACGGCCACATTTGGGTTTAAATAATCCGCGCCCACACTGGGATCGGTCACATCATTTCGCGGATCAAGGTTGCCGTCCTTATCCTCATTTCGAGTAAGGATTCCATCGCCGTCATCATCGGGGTCAAGATAATCCGGAATGCCGTCTTGGTCCGTGTCCAACGGATTGGTAAATGGGTTGTTGTCTCCATCTGCATTCAAAATATCCAGTTCCAGGGCGGTGGGCACATTGTCACCATCATCGTCAACATCATAAAAATCTGGAAGGCCGTCGCCATCAGTATCGCCGTTGAATTCGCGGTCTTCGGGTACGCCGTCATTATCGTCATAACTAAAAATGGTGGTGAACTCCACAATTCCCGCCGAGGCAAAATAATCCACCGTCACACGGGGAGTGGTGGGCGGTACACTGCTGCAGAAATAGTCAGACCCAAGTTCGCCGTCATAGGTTCGGTAGTTCACAAAATTTGTGGTGCCGTTCAAAACAAATTCCCTGACGCCCTCCAGCCTATAAAGACTGTCCGTAACAGCCAATTTTAGCGAAAGACTTTCCCTGGCGGCAGGATTCACTTTATAAAAAACATAATTTCCGCCAACGCCACAGGTTTTCAATTCAGCATCTTCAAAATTGAAGGTGGTTATAATTATATCGCCGTCATCACAACTTTGAAGAAACATAAGGGATATAAAAAGAAAAAATATCTTTTTCATTAGCATATAATTTTTGAAATCAATGTATGGGGGCCGATTGGGTACTTCCGAATTGCACGTCGGTGCGGCACGGAACCTATCGCCACCCCACTTGCCACAGTCCACTACAAAGAAACACATTTCTTTTTAACTGAAAGGACAGCAAAACTCATTTAATATGTATTTTTGCTAACCGAATTATTCAGCGGATTTCTTTTTAATGGAATTGTAATCCTCCAATGTTAGCAAATTAATTCTAAAAATGAAAAAAGTATATTTTGACAGTGCAGCTACAACAAAGCTAAGGGACGAAGTAATAAATTGCATCACCGAAGTTCTAAAAACCGAATACGGAAACCCTTCATCTACACATTCATACGGAAGATCATCAAAATCATTACTTGAAAACGCCCGAAAGGATATTGCGAAGATTTTAAACGTAACTGCCAGCGAAATCATCTTTACCTCCGGGGGAACCGAGGCTGATAATTTAATTCTCATTAGCGCGGTGCGCGATTTAAAAGTAAAACGGATTATTTCCAGCAGAATTGAGCATCACGCGGTTTTGCACACTTTGGAATGGCTGGAAAAACGTGAAGATATAACCGTGGAATATGTTAATTTAACGGAGTGTGGCTATGTGGATTATGAGCATTTGGAAAACCTATTGTCAAATTCCACCGAAAAAACCTTGGTAAGCTTGATGCACGTAAATAATGAAGTTGGAAATCTACTCGATTTAAAACGGGTGGCCCTCCTTTGC
Organism: Aequorivita soesokkakensis; assembly: GCA_040394975.1. Taxonomy (GTDB): domain Bacteria; phylum Bacteroidota; class Bacteroidia; order Flavobacteriales; family Flavobacteriaceae; genus Aequorivita; species Aequorivita soesokkakensis_A. The sequence goes on along the minus strand of JBEBRF010000052.1, from coordinate 11,991 downwards.
AAGCAAAACAATGCGCTTTTTCATAGCGATACCGTGCAATCCGTTGGCCATTTTGAACTGGATTTTTCTGAAATACAGGTAGATTTTGCCACGGCTGCCGCACATAAATTTCACGGGCCCAAAGGAGCCGGCTTTGCCTTTATCCGTAAAAATTCAGGGCTTCGCAGTCTCATCCACGGCGGGGAACAGGAACGAGGAATGCGCGCCGGAACCGAAGCCGTTTATGCCATTGCTGGAATGGCCGAAGCCTTAAAACTTTCGTATCAACATCTTGATGCAGAGCGGGAATTCATAACCCAGCTAAAGGAGTATTTTAAGACTAAACTTTTGGAAAATATTCCGGGAGTGAAATTTAACGGTGGTTGTGACACAAATGGCCGAAGCACGTACACCCTCTTAAATGTGTGTCTTCCCATTTCAGCGGAAAAATCAATGCTTCTTTTGTTTCAACTGGATTTAAAAGGAATTGCCTGTTCCAAGGGAAGTGCCTGCCAGAGTGGAAGTGAAGGCGGCTCCCATGTGCTGAAGCAAATCCTTTCGGAAGAAGATCTGGCAAAACCTTCCCTACGTTTTTCTTTATCCAGTTTCAACACCACGGAAGAAATTGATTACGTGGTTGACACCTTAAAGGAATTTATCGAAGACGGCCAGTAAAAATCCCTAATTCTAAAGCCTTTAAAACTTCGCGGTAAGTCGCACGTTAAAAACCCGCGGCGATAAATAGTTCGGAATTGCATATTGAACTTTGGTGTAAACATCTCTCACAAAAGTATTGGTGATTGAGTTTTGCACATCAAAAATGTTGAATATTTCTGCACCAATGGAAAGCTCCTTAAATGGTTTGAGCCAACCGCTGTCCCTTAATTTGGTATCGTCCACAATTACATAACTCACGCCAAGATCTGCGCGTTTGTAATCTGGAAGACGGGTTTGATAGTTGTACGGATCGGCATAGCTGGGCGATCCTCCGGGAAGTCCGGTATTGTATGTTAGGTTTAAATACATTTTAAGCGAAGGGATCACTTTCACATAATCCTGAAACAGTATCCCGAATTTTAGGCGTTGGTCCGTGGGCCTGAAAATATAGCCGCGATCATTTATATTTTCTTCGGTTTTCATATAACCGAAACTCAACCAGCTTTCGGTGCCCGGCACAAATTCTCCGGCAAGCCTCAAATCGAGTCCGTAGGCATAGGCCACCGCATCGTTATTGGCTTGATAGCGAATTCGGACGTTGTCTAATGTATATGGATTTACTTGGGTGAGATGTTTATAGTACAATTCAGAATTCAAACGAAATGCCCGTTCCCACATTTTGAAGCTATAATCATTGCCCAAAACTATATGAATGGATTTTTGGGCTTCCACTTCCGGAATAACACTGCCGGAGTAATCGCGCAATTCCCTGTAAAAAGGCGGCTGGTGGTACATCCCGCCGGAAAGCCGGAAGAGCATATCCATTTCCCAATCAGGTTTTAAGGCTACTTGGGCCCGCGGACTGAAAACCGTTTGCGTTGTGCTTGAAATTCCTTTTCCGCTAACCGTCCAATTATGTGCGCGGATGCCGGCATTGAGCCAAAGTTGACCATTTTGCAAATCCATTTTTCGGCTCCATTGGGCATAACCCGAGAAACGGTCAATCTGCACGTCATTGAATGCGCGAACATTGGTGTAGGGCTCAATGGGCGAGGTGTTGGGGTTGTATGGCTGATCATTGGGAGGAAATATTGGTGGACGAATGGAAAATCCTGCGGAATCGATTATTTCATATTCCTGCAAACGGTCGCGAATATCCTCTCGTGTATATTTTATTCCGTACTCAATTTTGTTTTCCGCTAAGGCAAGATTTCCTTTGTGTTCTATATTGAGAATGAGCGCGTCCAAATCATTCCGGGCGTGCGTCAACTGGCTGCCTATGCCGCGGGTAAATTCCACCGTACCTAATTCTTGACTTCCTATTTCGGTGTTCACTTCCCCTAAACGATATTCTGCGAGAATATCATAATATTCCTGTTCCGTTGTTTGATAAAGGGAGCCAATAATTTTTGCTGTATAATTTTCAGATACCACCCAAGTGGATTTCAACGCTCCAAAATAGGTATTGTACCGGTCTTCTTCCCGGCCTTCGTAAAAAACAAGCAGTGCCACGGGATCTGCTAAGGTCCCAAAATTGGTCTGTCGGGTCAACGGCCTGTAATTGTAATCATTGATGGAAATATTGCCTAAAAAGCTCAGCTCAAAATTGTTGGTGAACTTATAGGTAAGGTAGGTCTGTGCATCGGCAAATCGTGGTTTATAGTTGGTTTCGGTTTCTTTTGCTTCCACCAAGAGGCTGTTGTCCCTGTACCGGATTCCCATTATTCCTGAAAGGCGACCATTTTTTGAAATGCCTTCAACAGCGCCGCTAACGCCCAACAGACTTGCGTCTATGGTTGCGCCAAAAGCAACCGGTCTTCGGTAAGTAATGTCAAGAACCGATGAAAGTTTATCGCCATATTTTGCCTGAAAGCCGCCGGCGGAGAATTCAACATTGCTCGTTAAATCGCTGTTTACAAAGCTTAAGCCTTCCTGCTGCCCACTTCTTATTAGGAAAGGGCGATACACTTCAATTTCATTCACATATACGAGGTTTTCGTCATAGTTGCCGCCCCGAACAGCGTATTGGGTGCTCAGTTCGTCATTGCCGTTTACCCCGGGAAGTGATTTCAAAAGGTTTTCAACACCGGCATTTGCGCCCACCATTTTTTGTGCAAGTTCGGGTGTGATGGTTGTTACGCCTTGCACGCGTTTATTTTCCCGGCCAGTAATTACCACTTCGCTAATTTGTTCAATTGTGGTGTTCATTACGGGGTTAAGTTGGTAATCCTCAACTGGTGAAAGATTTAAAATAACACGAATGTTTTTATAACCAACGTATGAAAAGGAAACCGTTACCTCTTCATTGGAAGGGATTTCCAAAAGATAAAAACCGTTTAGGTCTGAGATGGTCCCGGTGCCGTCATAAGTTACGTTTACTCCGGAAAGGGGAGTGTTGTTGTCGTCCAAAATAATTCCACGAACGGTTGCTTTTTGGGCAAACGCCACGGTAGCAAAGAAAAATAGAAGGAGTGCAAGCGAAAGTTTTGTTGTTTTCAAAAGCAGGCGTTAGGGTTGTTTTCTGAAAAATTTTGCTTCAAATGTAGCACTATTTCCAACATTATCTATAACTATAAGTTTGAAATTGTTCTCAGTTTCCAGATTTACGTTATCATTGAAATTATAGGTAAGAACGTCTTTTTTGTAATCATATTCCATCAAAATGAATTTTTCGTTTATGCTGCCGCGGTATGAACTAATGCCGCTAAGGTCGTCTGTGATTTTCACCTGCAGGAAATTTTGGTTGCTTATCCATTTTCCTTCGGAAAAATTTATGGGTTTTATGTTTGGCGCAGCGGTGTCCATAGCTACGGTGTAACTGCCAAAGGTTCGGGTTTTGGCAGTTAGCTTGTCGCCATTTCGGGTGGTAGGGGTGTAGTAGGGCAGGCCTTTGTAGTTTAGCCTGCCAATGTACAGTTTGTCCCGGTCTGCTTCATTATAGTTTGATACATCTGCCGTAATGGATATATTGCTGTGTATTGGGATCTCGTCCACGTGAAACTTCAAAATATCGCCTTGGTCCTGAATGTTCAGGTAGGTGTTTTCATATAGCGCGTTTGCCGGAATATAAATGCTGAATTTTCCTTTTGTGATGGATGTGGCGTGGTCAGCAAAAATATAATCGTCGGTTTTTTCTATTTTTTTTGCATCCATCACGGCCATTTTTTTTCCTTCAATGGGAATGGCCACCAACATGCTATTGCCCTTGAAATCGAAAACTTCTATGGTATATATTGAAGTAAGGCTGTCCCTCACGGTTATATAGCCGCTGTCATCCTCTTTAGTGATAATGCTCAAGGGGTTGTTGGTTTCCCGGAAGAGCTTTTGCACCATGCTTTTGTTCGTTTCATAATAATTATAGTCGGTGTACCTATTTAAATAGCGGGTTTCGGCAAAATCGAATTTATTGAATAACACTTCAAATTTTTCAGTGCCGTTGAAACGGGTGTTGATTTTATAGGAACCATTTTTATTTGAAGCACCGTCCTGTTGGTCAAAAGTTGTAATCCCGAAACCAATTTTTCCAAAGGCCGTGACGTTTTCGGTTTTATAGGTTCCGTCTTTTTGCTTAATGAGCCGCAACTTAGTTCGATTTTGGCTTTGGTTTATGTGGGCGTCTTCATCAACAGGATAAGCAAAGACCGCGCTAACAATAGGTTTTTTGGAATCGGGAATATCTATCCCGAATAGCAACGGGTTCATGGGCCGTTGTGAAGCATCGCGGATTTCAAAGTGCAAATGGGGACCGCCGCTGCCACCGGTATTGCCTGTGTAGGCAATAAGGTCACCCTTTTTTACGGGCAATAGTGTTTTCTCGGGAAAGAGTTCAATCTCAAATGTTTCCTTTGAATATTGGGTGTTCTTAACGTAATTCTCAATTTCACCTGCAAAACTGCGCAAATGTGCATAAACAGTGGTATATCCATTGGGGTGCAAAATATACAGCCCTTTTCCGTACCCATAATGTTGCACGTTTATGCGGCTCACAAAACCGTCTGCCGGCGCATAGACCGGCAGCCCTTCCCGTTGTTCGGTTTTTAAGTCCAGGCCACTGTGGAAATGGTTCGCGCGCATTTCCCCAAAATTTCCGGAGAGGATCAAATCAATATCCAACGGACTGGAAAAATAGGTAGTGGGGATTTCATTTTGGCCGTAAACAATTCCGCAAAAAAGCAGTAGCAATGGTATGATCTTGTTCATATTAAAATATTAAGAAAGGGCTTAAATTAAAAAGGGGAGAGCCGGGAAATATTGTACTGTTGTTCAATATTACAAAAAATAATGGAAAACTGTTTGCTTATTAGGGATGGTATGCTAACTTTGTGGGAGAAGTATTGAACAAGGATTTTAATGAGTAATCTTTCTGATATAGTTGATTCTCTTGAAGATAGAATCAGCCAATTGCTCAAAAGGCACGAAAAATTAAAAAAAGCCAATGCACAATTGGAGGAAGAACTCACCGCAATAAAAGGTAAACAGCAACAATTTGAGACAGAAATTGAAGACTGGGCCGAAAAATGCAACTCGTTAAAATTAGCGAATTCAATGCTCGGCAGCGACCAGCATAAACGAGAAACAAAACTCAAGATAAACGCTCTAGTTCGGGAAATTGACCACTGCATTAGCCAACTTTCCGAATAAATTCAATAACAATGGCCGAACCATTAAAAATAAAACTATCAATTGCAGACAGGATTTATCCCTTAACAATTAACCCATCGCAGGAAGAAGGCCTGCGGCTGGCAAGCAAGAAGATAGATGAAATGATTAAAAAGTTCGAACAAAGTTATGCCGTGCGCGACAAACAGGATGTATTGGCCATGTGTGCCCTTCAGTTTGCCGCCCAGGTAGAGCAAAAACAAATTGATAAATCCAGCGATACACGCGAAACGGAAGAGAAGCTAAAAACTTTGGACCGTTTGTTGCAGGAACAACTATCATAACGTTCTTTAAATTAAAATAAAGGTACTGCCTACATTAATACTGATTTTGGTAAACTCAACAAGAATTCTTTAAAAAGGGTGAGTTGAAGTTGTAAAAGCGAGCCGTCTTTGAGCGGATACTTGACCAGCTTATTAACCCTAAACTTTTTTTAAGGAGTTTATTCAAAATAAAAATATTGATGTAGGCTTTTTTTATTCATATAAATCAACGAAAAATGGACATCATAACTATACTAATAAGTGCTATCGTTGGTATTGCGATTGGTTTTTTTATTGCAAAAATACTGGAGCGTAACAACGCCTCCCAGCTTATATCAAGAGCAAAAAAGAGCGCAGTATCAATCTTAAAGGAAGCAAAATCTGAGGCAGATACAATAAAAAAGGACAAAATTTTACAGGCAAAGGAAAAATTCCTGGAACTAAAGGCAGAACATGAAAAAGTGATCCTGAGCCGTGACAAAAAGATGTCAGAAAGCGAAAAAAGAATACGCGACAAAGAATCCCAAGTATCCAACGAGCTCGCAAAATCTAAAAAGCTCAATGCCGATCTTGAGGAAAAGCAAACTGATTATGAAGAAAGAATCACGCTTCTTGAAAAAAAGCAAGCCGAAGTAGAGAAGATGCACCGCAGCCAAGTTGAACAACTTGAAGTAATAAGCAGCCTTTCGGCGGAAGATGCAAAAACACAATTAATGGAAAGCCTAAAGGACGAGGCAAAATCACAAGCAATGGCTTTCGTTCAAACCTCCATGGAAGAGGCCAAAATGACCGCCCATCAAGAGGCCAAGAAAATTATTATCAACACCATACAAAGAATAGGCACCGAAGAGGCGGTAGAAAACTGTGTATCCGTGTTCAACCTTGAAAGTGACGACGTAAAAGGACGGATAATTGGCCGGGAAGGCCGGAACATCCGCGCCATTGAAGCGGCCACGGGCGTTGAAATTATTGTGGATGACACCCCGGAAGCCATTATTCTTTCCTGTTTTGATTCTGTAAGAAGGGAAATTGCGCGGTTATCGCTGCATAAATTGGTGACTGACGGGCGCATACACCCTGCACGAATTGAAGAAGTTGTGCAAAAAACAACCAAGCAAATCGAGGAGGAAATTATTGAAGTAGGAAAAAGAACCGTAATAGATTTAGGAATTCACGGCCTGCACCCCGAACTGATTAAAGCAGTGGGGCGTATGAAATATCGATCCTCTTACGGCCAAAATCTTCTGCACCACTCGCGTGAAGTGGCGCGCCTTTGCGGCGTGATGGCTGCAGAGCTGGGCTTAAATTCCAAACTTGCAAAACGGGCTGGGCTGCTACACGATATCGGTAAAGTTCCCGAAACTGAAACCGAAATGCCCCACGCACTCCTCGGAATGCAATGGGCTGAAAAATATGGTGAAAAGCCGGAAGTGTGTAACGCCATCGGTGCCCATCACGATGAAATTGAAATGACCGGCCTACTGTCGCCAATAGTTCAGGTTTGTGATGCTATCAGTGGTGCTCGTCCTGGAGCGCGGCGTCAAGTGCTTGACTCTTATATTCAAAGGTTGAAGGACTTAGAGGATATTGCCTTTGGTTTTGGAGGTGTCAATAAAGCCTATGCAATTCAAGCGGGCAGGGAACTGCGCGTAATGGTGGAAAGCGATAAGGTCAGCGATGAAAAAGCGGCCCAACTTTCTTTTGACATTTCGCAAAAAATACAAACTGACATGACCTATCCCGGACAAGTAAAAGTCACTGTTATTCGTGAAACCCGGGCGGTGAATATTGCAAAGTAATTTTCAAAAACTGATTTTTACACTAATACTGACAAATAAAAAAGCCCAACTTGGGCTTTTTTTTTTTGGTTATTTAAAAATAGACTTGACTCCAATTATTCATCATACATATTCGGGTAGCCTTTGGAGGGTTCTTCAAAAAAATTACCTGTAAGATATCGATAATGCCTGTCCAATTTGGAAATCCTTTCCATATCTATAGCTGTTAATTCCAAATCTGCCGCTTTAAGATTTGAAATAATGTGTTCCTTGGTAGTTGATTTTGGAATGGCCGCACACCCTCTATGAATGTGCCACGCAATCAAAACTTGGGCCACGGTAGCGTTTTTTTCACGCGCCATTTCCTTCAATATTTCAATGTCCATCATATTTGGTTCCTCCGAACCCTTCATTGCAGAGGAGCGGTCTCCTGAACCTAAAGGGGAATAGGCCGTAATGTGTATGCCTTCACTTTTGCAGTAAGCAAGCAATTCATTCTGTTGTAATAATGGATGTAGCTCCACCTGATTCATTTCGGGTTTTTGAGTGGCTTTTGAAACAAGGTTCCGCAACTTGGTTTCACTGAAATTGGAAACTCCAATGTGACGGACCAATCCTTCATTTTTTGCAAGCTCCATTTGTTTCCAGGTGTCTTGGATTGGCGCTTCCTCTGGGGTTAGATAATCGTCGGGGGTTTTGGGGGAATTTACACCATTCCTAAAAGCCACCGGCCAATGGATTAAATACAGGTCTAAATAATCGAGCCGCAATTTTTTAAGGGAATCCAGCAATGCAGGCCTAACTTGTCCTTTTCCGTGGGCATTGTTCCATAATTTGGAAGTAATAAAAATGTCTTTCCGAGAAATTTTACTTTCTGCAAAAATTTCGGCCAAGGCATCGCCAATTGCTTCCTCATTTCTATACACAGCGGCAGTATCTATATGCCGATAGCCGGCAAGTATGGCTTCTTTTACGGCTTTTTTAACTTCATCCCCTGTGGCTTTCCATGTACCAAGGCCAATGGCAGGTATTTTATCTTCATTTCTGAATTGCAAGGTTTTCATAATTAATAGTTTTATGTAAAAATACGATTGTGCGGTGCCAACTCAAAGATTTTCGGCAATTATGGATTTTAGTTTGCCGCGGCAAGTGATTATTTTCTTGGATGAAAGCGGTTGATTACTTCGGTTAAATGTTTTCGGTCCAAATGTGTATAAATTTCGGTAGTTGTGATACTTTCGTGGCCAAGCATTTGCTGTATTGCACGAAGATCGGCGCCATTTTCCAAAAGATGGGTGGCAAAGGAATGCCGAAAGGTGTGCGGACTTATGGTTTTGCGAATCCCCGCTTTTTCTGCCAAACGCTTCACTATTGTAAAAATCATTGCCCGCGTTAGGGGTTTCCCGTGTTGGTTCAGGAAAACCGTATCCTTCGCCATTGGGTGTATTTCTTGGTGCACTCGGATTTCCTTCCTATAAATATCAATGAATTTTTCAGTAGTTGGCCCAATGGGAACCAAACGCTGTTTATCTCCTTTTCCCGTTACTTTTATAAAACCTTCATCAAAAAACAGATCCGAGATTTTAAGGTTTGTTAGTTCAGAAACGCGCAGGCCGCAACCATAAAGCGTTTCCAAAATTGCGCGGTTGCGCTCACCGTGTTTTGAGCTTAAGTCAATGGCCCGTATCAGTGCATCAATTTCTTCCACGGCCAACGTATCCGGCAGTTTCCGGCCAAGCTTTGGAGCCTCAATAAGTTCCAGTGGATTTGTTTTTCGGTAATTCTCAAAGACCAAATAGTTAAAAAACCCTTTCAGACCAGAAATCAACCGGCTTTGCGAACGCGCATTCAGTTTTTTCGCCATTTCATAAATGAACTGCTGCACCGTTTCTTCGGAAATTGAAATAGGTGAAATTTCAATTTCATTGGTTTCCAGCCAGCGCATCAATTTCTTTATATCAAACGAATAATTGAGGATGGAATTCTCGGACAGCCCGCGCTCCAAACGCAGGTAATTTTGATAATCTTTTAGGATTTGTTGCCATTTCACGGTGCTATATTACCATTAAAAGCAATAGTTAACAAAAATCTAAATATAATTTTACCCAAAAGATTCAGGGTATCTTTGCCTCAATTATAACCTCAAAAAACTGAAAGTATTATGAAAAAAGTAATTGCAGCATTTATCGTATTATTTATAGGAACCCACGCATTTTCACAGGAATTGGATCTGGGGATCAAGGCGGGGATGAACTTTGCCAATATTTCTGATGTGGACATAGACCTTACCGGACGGACAGGATTTCAGGCCGGAATTTTTGCTGGCATTAAATTTTCTGACAAGTTGGGCGTGCAGGCTGATCTGCTTTATTCACAACAAGGTGCCGAATTTGATGAAGGAAAATTTGATCTGTCGTATGTAAACGTTCCCGTTGTGCTAAAATATTATTTGGTTCAAGGGTTGAACATTCAGGCCGGGCCACAGTTTGGTTTTATAGTGGATGATAAAATTTCGCTCGACATTTTCGGGGATATTGCCGATGCTGAAAAAGCAGATGTTTCGGGCATTGTTGGTGCCGGATATGATTTTCCTTTTGGAATTCGGCTGGATGCGCGCTATAATTTTGGCCTCACTGATGTTTCCAAAGATGTTGATGGCAATAACAAAAACAACGTGTTTTCATTAGCCGTGGGATATTCATTTCTATGAGAAAATAAGACGAATAATCTCTTTGAAACCGTCCGGCCTTGGACGGTTTTTTTTTAAATTATATTTAAGAGAATCTTCGGGAAAGCCTTAAAAATAGGTTGTTTTTTCGTTAAATAAAATCAAAACTTCCCGACCGTGTTTTTGATAATAGTGTACTTTGATTCGTTAACAAAAAATCAAATACTTATGAAAAAGCTATTTTTTATTACAGCAATTACTATTATGTCCATCACCGCAACAAAGGCGCAAGAAGTTAGACTGGGCGCCAAGGCTGGTGTAAACTTTTCAAATTTCGGTGGCGACGTAGAAGACTCTGATATGCGCACCGGATTCCACATTGGTGGTTTGGTTGAAATTCCATTCAACGAAAGATTTTCCATCCAGCCAGAGGTTTTATATACTGCCCAAGGCGCTGAGTTTAACGAATCGGGAAGTATTGGTGGCGTGCCTTATAATTATAACGTAACCACCAAACTTGATTACATCCAGCTTCCGGTAATGGCCAAGGTGTATGTAGTGGAAGGACTCGCGCTGGAAGCAGGGCCGCAAGTGGCATTCTTGGTTTCCGATAAATATGAATTTGATGGCGATCTAGGCCCGTTTGACGATGAAGGAGATGGAGATTTAGATGAAAACGATCTATCCTCAATTGATGTTTCGTTGGGCGCAGGGGCATCCTATAGACTGCCCATGGGCTTGTTTTTTGGAGCACGTTATAATTTCGGTTTGGGCAACGTGAACGATGCCGCCGATAGGGATGACTACAAAATCCACAATAACGTAATTCAATTGTCCGCTGGATTTTCGTTTTAAAAAGAATAAAATAATTTATATAAAAGCCGCCTATTATGGCGGCTTTTTTGATTATTGGCTCAAAAACTAAAATTTAATCTTAGGAAGAAAGATATAATTATCGTTTATTTGCAGCTATTAACCATAAAATTTTTAATTATGAAAAAATTATTACTTTTTGCTGCAGTTGCAGTTTTGACTTTCACTGCCGCAAATGCCCAAAGTGAATTTAGAATTGGATTTAAAGGTGGTGTTAACTTTGCTTCAGTAGGTGGCGATTTTACCGATGACTATGATGGACGGATTAGTTTCCATATTGGTGGTTTGGTGGAAATTCCTATTACCGAGAAATTTGCTGTTCAACCTGAGCTTCTGTATTCTTCACAAGGATACAAATATGAAGAATCCGATATTGATTATAGCTACGAGGCTAAAACAAAAATGGATTATATCAATGTGCCGATTATGGCTAAATACCACATAATTGACGGTTTGAGTGCCGAACTTGGCCCACAGATCGGAATTTTAATCTCGGCCAAGGATGAATACGAGGAAACTTTTGATGGAGAAAATGCATCAGGAGATGAAGATGTTAAAGAATTCTATAATACATTAGATTTCGGAATTGGTATCGGCGCCTCTTATAGATTAAATAATGGCCTCTTTTTTAGTGCACGCTACGTTATTGGTCTATCCGATGTTACCAATGAAGATGAATTGGAAGGTGATTTTGGACCTCTGGACATCGAGGTTTTTAAACAGCGCAATAAAGTTATGCAGCTGTCCGTAGGTTTTTCTTTCTAAAAATCTTATTATATATTTTCGCGAAGCAGGAACAATGTTCCTGCTTTTTTTATTTCTGCCCAGTGTATTGCGAAACCGAATTCTAATCCATAACCGCCAATTACTAAATAGGAATTGTTCCGTCACAGCGTGTTGATTAGCTTTGCGCTTTCTAAAAATATTTTTTAGAAATAATTAAGGAATTTTTAAATCTATTCAATTATGAAAAAACTATTACTTTTTGTCGCCGTTACCGCACTTTCAATGAACCTTGCCCAATCGCAGGAATTCCGTCTTGGTGCCAAAGCGGGGGTTAACATTGCTTCTTTGGGAGGTGACAGCTATTATGGCGGTTTGGGCAGCCTTGGAT
>JBEBRF010000051.1:0-16204 GCA_040394975.1 Aequorivita soesokkakensis | reverse complement strand
GACGAAAACTTTATGTACGTCGCCGCTTGGGAATACACGGGCGATCCCGGAAACGAGGTGCTTCACAAGGAAGATTTGGTTTATGAGAATATTGAGGTTAAATCTCGGAGTTATAAATAGGTTATTTGGTTATTGAGTTACTGGGTTATTGAGTTAATTAGTTATTATGGGGAGTTTTCAGTCTTTTGAAGAATTGGAATGTTGGAAACAAGCTCGAATACTTAGGAATTTTGTAGCGATTGAAATAATTTCAAAATTACCTATCAATGAAAAATTTGCTTTGACATCTCAAATAAAAAGGGCGTCAAGATCAGTAGGTAATAATATTGCAGAGGGATTTGGAAGATTTCATTTTCAAGAAAATATTCAATTCTGTAGAATGGCGAGGGGATCTTTGAATGAAACTTTGGATCACGGAATAATCGCTTTGGATGAAAATTATATTTCTGAAAGCCAACTAAAAGAATTGAGAATAATTCATGACAAAACATTATTGATTTTAAACGGATATATAAAATACTTGCATACAGCGAAGAATACTTAAATATTAGCAGAAAATAATAACCGAATAACTCAATAACTGAATAACACAATAACTTTATAACTTTCAACAAAATGAAGTTAACACTTAAAATCTGGAGACAGAAAAATAGTAAAGCAAAGGGCGAACTTAAAACATACCCAATTGACGGAGTTGAGGGCGATATGTCCTTTCTTGAAATGCTCGACGTTCTCAATGAAGGGCTGATAAACAAAGGTGAAGAGCCCGTAGTTTTTGACCACGACTGCCGCGAGGGAATCTGCGGAAGTTGTTCGTTGCAAATCAATGGCGAACCGCACGGTCCCGATAGATTGGTAACTACTTGCCAACTGCATATGCGTATGTTCAAGGACGGCGACACGATTGTAATTGAGCCATTCCGCGCAACGGCTTTTCCTGTTATAAAAGATTTGGTGGTTGACAGAAGTTCTTTTGATAGAATACAGCAGGCCGGCGGATATGTTTCCGTGAATACTTCCGGGAATACCATTGACGCGAACGCAATTCCTGTAAACAAACACGATGCCGATGAATCATTTGAAGCGGCTACCTGTATTGGTTGTGGCGCGTGCGTTGCGGCTTGCAAAAATGCCAGCGCGATGCTTTTCACGGCTGCAAAGGTTAGCCAGTTTGCTTTGCTTCCGCAGGGAAGGATTGAAGCTGCCGAGCGCGTTTTAAATATGGTTGCGCAAATGGATAAGGAAGGTTTCGGAAATTGCACAAACACCGGGGCTTGTGAAATTGAATGTCCAAAAGGGATTTCACTTGAAAACATTGCGCGGATGAACCGCGAATATTTGAGCGCGAGTTTGAAGGGATAGTTTTTCCGATTTTTAAATAATTTAAAACCCTGCAACTGCAGGGTTTTTTGTTTTCAATCAATTTCATTTTCAATATAATCCGAAGAATTTCGTTATTTCAGAAAGAATAATGGATTATGACGAAGTATGGATTGTGTTTTTCGCTCTTATTTTTAGGATTTGGATGGGTTTGTGAGGGACAAATTGGAGCGGTAATTGGCGGAAATGAAAATTATAAAATTTCTGCAAAGAAAAAAAAGCACACAAATTTTTCAACAAAACAGCTTGCATTTTCAATTACAAGAAATGCCAATTCCGATACCGAGAAGGCTTCGGAAATTTTCAAGTGGATTACTGAAAATATTTCTTACGATAATGAATTAATGCGAAGCGAAAAGCTTCAAAAGCAATTTTATACTTCGGAAGAAAATGTGATTAAAAAAGTTTTGGAGCGCAAAATGGCGCTTTGCGGTGGTTTTGCTTTTCTTTATAAGCAACTGTGCGCTGATGTCGGCATTTCCGCGGAAGTGATTCATGGATTTACAAAAAAATATTCAGGAAAAACTCAAAAAAGCAAAACCCCGGAACATACTTGGAACGCGGTAAAACTCAATGGAAAGTGGCAATTGCTGGATATTACGTGGGCCATAAGCCACGGAACCGCGAAGAATCCCGATGATTTTTGGTATTTGGTAAAACCTTCAGAATTTATTCTTTCCCATTATCCCGAAAATAAAAAATGGACGCTTTTAAAAAATCCGGTTTCCTTTTCCGAATTTCAAAAACTTCCACAAAACAAAAAAACCTCCACATTGCTGTGAAGGTTTTTCAATTTTTATAAAAGAAAGTAATACTATGCTTCAGCGTTTGGAACGATGGAAACGTAGCTCTTGTTATCTCTCTTTTTGGTGAATTTCACTACACCATCCACTTTTGCGTGCAAAGTGTGATCCTTCCCACCATATACGTTTTCACCGGGATGGTGCGTATATCCTCTTTGTCTTACGATGATATTTCCCGCAATTGCGGCCTGCCCACCGAAAATCTTAACGCCAAGACGTTTCGATTCTGATTCGCGACCGTTTTTGGAACTACCAACTCCTTTTTTGTGAGCCATGGTTTATATTTTTTGAATTAATGATTTCGGTTTATTTGTTTTTCAAGAATTCCTTAGCTTGCTTCACCCATTCCTCAGCTTCAATCTTCTCGCGGGTAATCCCGTCAATTGCGGCAAGCTCTTCGCGGTCTGCAGCTTTAAGTTTACTGATTTGCTCGAAGGTATAAATACCAAGTTCGTTCAATTTTTCTTCGTAAACAGGGCCAATTCCGATGATCAATTTAAGATCGTCGGCATCAGCTTTTAGCGCGGTACCAATGCTGTGAAGCACTTTCTCGATGTTGATTTCGATTTTAGCATCCTCAGCGCGGTTTTCTGCACGTGTTATCAAGTTTTCGCTAACCTCAACTTCTTTTTTGGCTTTTGGAGCCTCTTTTTTGGGTTCAGCTTTAGCGGCTGGCTTGGTTTCTTTTTTAGGAGCAGCAGTTTTGGCTTCTTCCTTTTCTTTTTTGCCGCCTGAGGCAACAATGCTTTCAATTACAATTTCAGAAAGATACTGGCGGTGACCGTTTTTCTTGCGGAAACCTTTTCTTCTTTTCTTTTTGAAAACAATAACTTTGTCACCTTTAAGGTGTTTTACGACTTTAGCTCCAATAAGAGCGCCGTCTATAGCCGGGGCGCCGATGGTAATATTGTCTCCGTCACCAATAAGAAGTACATTGTCAAAAGACACTTTTTTTCCTTCTTCAACTGGCAAACGATGAACAAAAACCTTCTGGTCTTTCGCAACTTTAATTTGCTGCCCTGCTATCTCTACAATTGCGTACATAGCGAATCGTTTATAAATTAGTTAAACAAAATGCCTTCACCGTCCGGTAAAAGCGGGTGCAAATATAATTTTTAAAAAGGAAACAACAAAGTATTTTTATTTAATCTTTTCAAAGCCAAATACTCAAGGTTTTTCAGAATTTTTTTGGAATTTGGAATTTGTGATTTGGAATTTTATTTCAAAGGGTGTTTCTGTTCCCGTCCTGGGTATTCCAGGATTTTTTCAGAAGCTGCATAAACGTGAGTGTTAATATAATAGTTGTAACGAAACCCATTAAAACAATTGAAAGAAGTAGGGTCAAGGTGCCCATGTCATATTCCAGATTCCACGATTCCAGAATATGTGCTGAGAATTCTGTATCTATCTGGTACATATATATTGCCATGAAAATCCCGAAAATGATTGTTGCCGTAGCACCACTTAGCACGCCTACTTCAAAGCCTTTTTCATACTTCAATCTATTTTTCTGCGAATTGTAATGTTTTATTGCCATATACAGTCCCACTCCATAAATCAATCCATTGAGAGCGCTTAAAACGGGATATTGGTGTAGCCCAAATAATTTCAGTAAAAGAAAATAAACAATCAATATTACTGCAATTCCAACCCCATAACGCGAATATACTTTGAACATAAGTGATAAGTTTTACAGTCAAAAGTTACAAAAACATGTGGAACCAATTGCAAATGGTTTGTTAACTTTTTTAAGCGTCCCTCGCGTTGAAGCTATTTCCATCTAACGGTTTCCATCAATTTACGGATGTCTTCCCGAAGATAAAGCACGGCGGGGTATATAGAATCGAAATTGGGTTTGGCGTCAAAATAGAGCGCCCCGTTAAGAAAATGGTTTATACTGTCTGTAACGTAAAATTCTGCTTGGGTGGCGGCATTTCCGTTAATCATATAAAACATTCCATACACTTTTTGGTCCGGGTTCACGAACGGTTGCTCTGGAATGCTGTTGGCCTTTATCGTGTGGTCATAAGCGAGGTTTTGCGCATCCCTTAAAAGCGAATCCAGGTTGTTGTTCCTTACCGGGTTATAGGTCAAATATAAAGTTGCCTTCATATTTGGATAGGTTATGTTAATGTTGCATTCATTTTTTGGTGACAAAAAAGCGTTATTGTTCACCGAAAAGGAAAACGGGCAGTCGGTCCTGGCCGTACTGTAGGTAGCCGCAGGGTAATCCAGCCGCAGCATAGCAGCGGGCTTTACCAAAACCTCATCTTGGCAGGAAGTGAAGATGGCAAAGCAGATCAAGGTGAATAATAGAAGATTATGGGTTTTCAATGGTAAGTTTTATTTGTTTGATGCGCTTGCCTTCAAACGCTTCAATGGTAAACGCGTAGTTGCGGAATGATATTACCTCGTTTTTCTTCGGAAATCCTTTGGAAACTTCCAAAAGAAGCCCGGCAAGGGTTTCGGCCTCTCCCTTTTTGTCTTCAAAGATTTCTGGGTTTGCCAGTTTAATTACTTTATAAAAATCCTTCAACGGGGTTTTTCCTTCAAAGACATAGGTGTTGTCGTCCAACTTTGAAAATATTAAATCGTCATCATCAAACTCGTCGCTTATTTCGCCAACAATTTCTTCAATAATATCTTCCAATGAAATAAGGCCGCTGGTGCCGCCATATTCGTCAACAACAATGGCGAGGTGCATTTTCATTTGCTTGAATTCATTGAGCAAATCGTCCAGTTTTTTGTTTTCGGGCACAAAATAGGCCTCACGTTTCAAGGTTTTCCAATCAAGCACTTTTCGGTCCGTGTACGGAATCAAATCCTTTGCATACAATATACCGGTAATATTGTCTATGCTGTCTTTATAAACGGGAATCCGCGAATAGCCGTGTTCAATGATCTCTTGGAGGATCTCCCGAAAAGGCTGCTCTTCATCTAAGGCAAAAATGTCCATTCGGTTTTTCATCACTTGCTTGGTGTCAGTATTTCCGAAAGTAACGATGCCTTGTAGAATTTTCTGCTCCTCTTGGGTTGTGTCCTTGTTCGAAAGTTCGAGCGCCTGCGAAAGATGGTCCACGCTAATGTTCGATTTTTGCTTTCCATAACGCTCATGTAAATAGAGCGTGGCCGAGCGCATGGGCAGGCTTATTGGGGACAATAGGGTGTCCAGCACATTTAGCGGTTGTGCCATAAACACGGCGAAGGTCACGCGGTTTCGGTTTGCATAAATTTTGGGAAGAATATCGCCAAAAAGCAAGATTAGAAAGGTAACCACTCCCACTTCTATTATGAAACGTACGTTTATTCCGAAAAAATTGGATTGGATGTCAGAAAATAAGGTGTCGCTTATGGAATCAAAAAGCAACACAATGGCAATGTTTATAAAATTGTTTGCTACCAAGATTGTAGCCAGCAATTTCTTGGGCCGAGACAGCAGTCGTTGGGCGGTGGAAAGTTTTTTGGCAATGGATTTTTCGGTGTTGGTCTCAAAATCTGATGGGGTTAATGAAAAGAAAGCCACCTCGGCTCCCGAAACGAGGGCGGAACAAGCTAAAAGAACAATCAGCATTACGCCGCTTGTAATTTGGGTAACATCCAAAACGTTAAAAAAGAAAAGTAAACCGGGGGGCTCTGTGTCCAATTTATTGGGTTTAGTTAAAGGTTAAAAAGGAAGATCGTCCTCTTCTCCAGCACTTGCATTATCGTTTTGCAGTTCCGTTGAAGGCTGAGGTTTTGGGGTATTTTGCCCCGTATTATTAGTGTCACCTTTTGAAGACAAAAAGGTAAATTCTGTGCAATGAATCTCGGTGCTGTATCTGTCCAACCCTTTATCATCTTGCCATTTGCGGGTTTTCAAACGCCCTTCAATGTAAACCATGTCACCTTTTTTCAAATATTTTTCGCAGATTTCGGCGGCTTTGTTGCGCACCACTATATTGTGCCATTCCGTATTTGTAACGCGCTCGTTTGTGGTTTTGTTCGTGTACGTTTCATTTGTGGCAAGCGGGAAACGGCCCAGACTGCCGCCGCCATCAAAATAATGCATCTTCACATCATCGCCCGTATGCCCTATCAGCATTACTTTATTCAACGTTCCGTTCATAATTAATTCTTTTTCAATTTGCGCAAAGGTAAATTTTGCGTTTTAAATATAATGATTTTTTAAGTTTTATGTGAAATGATTTGCGGTGACCATTGAGGTGGACATTAATAACTTTCAAAAAATTCTGAAACAAAATTTCCTATCAAAACAGGTACGGCATAATTTTTTACTTCGGAAATCGGTGTCGTTGTTGGCATTTCTTCCGAAGTTTCCACGATCCAAAACCGGGTGTTTAAATGTTGGTGAGACAATTTGTGCAGCACCGGTTTCTCATTATATAATGAGATAGATTCAATTCGCATATTTTCAGAAAATCGTTGAAACTGTGGAAGTTTTTTCAAGGCGGAAAGACTGATATCTTCGGAAGTTTCAATCAGCGGAAACTCATAAAGTTTATGCCAAATTCCCTTCTCTTTTCGCTGTTGCAGGACCGTATTTTCCTTTTCGGACAGAAATACCAAATAGTTGAAAAACCTAATTTTCACAGGTTTCGCTTTTATTTTTATGGGAAACTCTGAAACTTTTTTCCGCTGAAAAGCCGCACAACCATTCTTAAAGATACAGTTTTCGCAATCTGGGTTTTGCGGAACGCAATAGCGCGCGCCAAATTCCATAATAGCCTGGTTGAAAGTTCCGGGCTGGTCTTTATCAATCAATTGCTGTGCAAGATTTTTGAATTCCCGCTGCCCGGCAGATGTATTAATAGGAGTGGAAATTCCGAAAACGCGGGCAAGTACACGATAAACATTTCCATCAACAACTGCTTCCGGAAGATTGAAACAAATGCTCGCAATGGCGCTGGCAGTATAATCGCCCACGCCTTTCAGCTTTAATAAATCTTTATGGTTGTTGGGAAAGACTCCATCCATTTCTTCCGAAACCATTTTTGCGGTAGCGTGCAGGTTTCTGGCCCGGGAATAATAGCCCAAACCCTGCCAAAGCTTCAAAACTTCGGCTTCGGGCGCGTTTGCCAAATTTTCCACTTTTGGATAGGCTTCCACAAACTTTAAATAGTAGGGCAAACCTTGCAAAACACGGGTTTGTTGCAATATAATTTCCGAGAGCCAAATGTGGTATGGATTGCTCGTGAAACGCCAAGGGAGTTCACGTTTGTGCCGTAAATACCACGCAATGAGTTTGTTGGAAAATTGAGGGGCTTTTTCGGGCATCGGGCAAAATTAATGGATATACCTTTAAATTTTAAAGGATTATGGTTTGATTTATTGATTTTAAAATACGTATATTTGCGGTCTCAAAAAAAATCTATTAAAAGAATAATTAATTAAATTTAAAAGTAATGACGAAAGCAGATATCGTAGCGAAGATTTCAGAAAAATTAGGAATGGAAAAGAATGAAGTTCAGGCTACAGTAGAAACCTTTATGGATGAGGTGAAGAATTCCTTGGAGAGCGGGGATAACGTTTATTTGAGAGGTTTTGGAAGCTTCATCATCAAAACCAGAGCTGAAAAAACAGGAAGAAATATTTCAAAAAATACAACAATCAAGATACCTGCCCACAATATTCCGGCATTTAAACCTGCAAAAGTTTTTGTTGAAGGGGTAAAAACCAACGTGGACGTAAAATAATAGTAACCCGCCCCGAAGTAAATTCGGGACATAAAAAAAGACTTTAGTATGCCAAGTGGTAAAAAAAGAAAAAGACATAAGGTAGCGACCCATAAGCGCAAGAAAAGACGTCGCGCTAACCGCCACAAAAAGAAAAAGTAGTTTCTAAACTACTTTTTCTGTTTTAAAAGTGTTTCGGAATTTCCTTAATTTTAGGGCAATTCCGGGACAAAACATATACAATCGTTCTTTGAAAATGAAATTGCCACCGCCGGCTTTTGGCTTTGATGCAATTTCGCCGGGTTTTTACATAAAACCTGTTTAAAAATATTGTTTAATTCGTTCCGGGTTTTTTACATCGGAACAACAAAATTAATGTAAACGTGAACTACGAATTATTTATTAGGTCCGGTTCACAAGAAGTTGATTTTGCCCTTTTAAAGGATGGAAGACTTATAGAACTTCACAAAGAAGAAGAGGACAACAATTTTACGGTTGGCGACATATTTCTTGCCAAAATCCGTAAAACGGTTCCAGGGCTAAACGCCGCCTTTGTGAATGTAGGCTACGAGAAAGATGGTTTTTTACACTATCACGATCTTGGGCCAAAAGTGCTTTCGCAATTGAAATTTGTGAAAAGCGTTACTTCAGGTAAGTTAAAGGATTTTTCCTTAAATAATTTTCCATTCGAAAAAGAGATTGATAAGCACGGCAACTTAAATGATGCCCTAAAAAGCAATCAATCCATCTTGGTTCAAATTGTAAAAGAACCCATTTCCACTAAAGGACCACGCATTAGTTCCGAGCTTTCTATAGCAGGAAGATATATTGTGTTGGTTCCGTTTTCTGACCGCGTTTCTGTTTCACAGAAAATAGAAAGCAACGAAGAAAAAGATAGGTTAAAACGCTTGATAACAAGCATTAAACCAAAAGGATTTGGCGTGATTATACGCACCGTGGCCGAGGGCAAAAAAGTAGCAGAACTGGACAAAGATTTACAAAACCTTACCGAACGCTGGACGGCAATGTGTAAGAAGCTACATGGGGCGCACCACCCTTCAAAGGTGCTAAGCGAGCTAAACAGGGGAGCATCCATCATCCGCGATATGTTCAACGATTCATTCTCCGCAATACATATTGACGATGAAACCCTATACTTGCAAATAAAAGATTATGTGCAGGAAATTGCACCAAAAAAAGACAATATCGTAAAGTTTTATGACTCCAACGTTCCTATTTTTGAGAAATTCGGAATAGAACGGCAGATCAAGACTTCCTTCGGAAAAACAGTATCAGGTAGCAAAGGCGCTTATTTGGTAATTGAACACACCGAAGCAATGCACGTAATAGACGTGAACAGCGGCAACCGAAGCAATAAGCAAAAAACACAGGAAGGCACAGCGCTGGAAGTGAACATGATTGCAGCCACCGAGGTGGCAAGACAGCTACGGTTGCGCGATATGGGAGGAATTATTGTGGTGGATTTTATTGATTTGGCAAACGCCAATCACCGGAAACAGCTCTACAACCACCTTCGCGATGAAATGAAGGATGATAGGGCAAAGCACAAAATACTCCCGCCAAGTAAATTTGGGTTGATACAGATAACCAGACAACGCGTTCGTCCAGAAATGAACATTAAAACGCGAGAGGAAGATCCCAATGCGAACGGAAGCGGTGGCGATGAAAATGGCGAAATTGAAGCGCCAATTATCGTAATCAACAGAATTAATGAAGAGGTGAAGCGCCTTTTCACAAAAGACTATAAAAAGATAACGCTGAACACGCATCCTTTTATAGCGGCCTTTTTAACGAAAGGCTTCCCAAGCGTGCGCACCAAATGGTTTTTGGAGCACAAAAAATGGGTAAAAATCCAACCTCGCGATGCATATACGTATCTCGAATATCACTTTCACGACAAAAACGGTGAATTGATAAAATAACCAAAACCCCTTTTGAAGGCTTACTTCGGAAGGGGTTTTTTATTTGCTATAGATGCTATAGATGCTATGGATGCTGTTGTTTCTATTGTTCGTAGCTCTCACTCTTGGTTCTTTTGTCTTGGTTCTTGTAGCGAAGCGGTCGTGTTTCTTGGCTCTTTTCTGCGGAAGTAAAAAGTTTTATCTTCACCAAAACAATTAAAACCGTACGTTGGAAACCCACAAAACATACACCGTTGACGAAGCAACCAAAAGGCTGGAACGCTATTGCAGTTATCAAGAGCGTTGCCATAAGGAAGTGCACCAAAAACTATATGAAATGCGGATGATTCCCGTTGCGGCAGATCAGATAATAGATCATTTATTGCGGAACAATTTTTTGAACGAAACCCGTTTTGCCCAAGCTTTTGCGCGTGGAAAATTTCGAGCCAAAAAGTGGGGCAGAAATAGAATAGTTAATGAATTGAAGCAACGCGAAATCTCAAAATACAACATTCAAATAGCCTTAAAGGAAATCCCAGATTCTGAATATTACAAAACATTTGAAGCCTTGGCGGAAAAGCGAATGCTGCAATTGGTTTCGGAAAAAAATCTTCAAAAAAAAAGAAAGAAACTCGCCGATTATCTTTTTTATCGGGGATGGGAAAGTGAATTAGTTTATGGGAAGGTTGGGGAAATAAAGTAGTTTTCTTCTGAAAGTTTAAAAGATATTTTTTAAATCCTGTCTCCCAACAATTGCCATTATTTCAACAGTGTTGTTATTTATTTTATAGTAAATGCTGTCAGAACCACAGACACAGCGTCTGTATTCTTCTTTAATAAAATCTACAGACTCAAACGAATAAGGCATTTTCGCAATAATTTCAAAATATTCAAAAAAAGCATCGAAGTATTTGTCTGCTTGAGCCATTCCAAATTTATGAACTCCATATTGGTGGATGCGGATCAAATCTTTCTTGGCTTCATTGCTTAACTTGTAATTAGCCATCAAGCCTTGATTTTGATTGGGCTAAAATTTGTTGCTTATCATCATTGGTAAAACCGCTATTTTCAGCTTTCTCTAGTTTGGCTTTAAGCCAACCAATTTGTACCTGCTGGTTTCGTGCCTGCCTAATCAAATCATTGACCAATTCACTTTTGCTGGCGTATTCTTTATTGTCAACTTGGCTTTTTAGCCATTCGTCATTTGGTTCTGTGAAGGAAATGCTTTGTCTGGACATAATTTTGTTTTGGTGTAAATTTACACCACAATTGAATTAGATGCAAGTTTTTCAATATTTTTCGAAAATGTGAGGAATTTTGATAGCGGTTTAATGCTTTCTTATAAGATTTCGAGGTTGTTTGAGTTGCCTATTGAGAGTATTTTTTTCGATGAATAATCCCAGCGTGAATTGCTCACAGATTTTTTTTATTCGCCACAAAACTTATCGGTCACACGTAAAGTTATCGGGTCAAACTCAATACGCATATTGTCAGAACCAGCAAAAATCATTGGATATTCTAAAGAATAGGTCAATTCTCCATTAAAATCCGAAATGATTATTTCTCCTGATTTATTATCTTGTGTCCAGTATTGATATTTTAAATCCCCAATAATTTCCCGGGCTTCTTGTAAAGTCATTCCAACCTCAACTTTTTCACAGTTATTCCAATATTTACTTATCAGTTTTTCAGTCTGATAAATCTTAAGAATTTTTGAAGTTAAAGGAACTACACTAATAATTCCAATAATTGCAAAAAAGTACAGAAAGAATTTTTTCACATATATATATATATATAACAGATTCATTTACTTCCACATCACTTGCAAACTGCCGTTGAGCAGTTTGTTTTATATCCCAAACACCGCCCCAACATTCACCGCAACCTGATTGTGCAGTTTTTCCGCGGACGTCAGCGTATCGGTATTGTATTTAGAAATAGGAAGGCTCACTTCCATAAAAACCCCAAACCCACTGGTAAAAAAATAGCGCGCACCCAAATGCCCGCCAAAATTTTTTAAACTGGCGTAAAGTCCGGGATACACATCAAAGTTTTCATCAACGTTTATCACGTTGCCAAGGTTTGCATTGAAACGGGCGCGAAAATCAAAACGGTCTTCAAATTTTGCGAAAGGCTCTTCCTCGCCATCGGCATTCGTGATTTTATCGATTCCCAAAAGATAGGATGAAGCGACACCCACGGAAATATTTTCACCCAAACCAAAATCGAGGCTTCCCATAATCCCAGTGCCGTTGTTTTGGATGTTGGCACCAATTTGGAATTTCACGTCGCCCTTTCCGGAAAAGGCCTGCGCAAAAGTTAGCTGGAAACAAAGAAGCGCAAATACAGTTACAAAAACTTTCATCTTTTGAAAAAATTAAATGAAAGATACTGAATTCTTAAGAAATTAAAGCGCTTTGTTGGTGCGAACAATGGCCTGCTCGTTTTTCCAATCGATCCATTTTTGGCCTTTTAATTTTCGCATCAATTGGTCAAAATAGCGCATAATGGCAATATTATAAAGTGCTTTCGCCAAGTTTTTCGGGTTTCTTGCAATTGCCCGCAAACTCATTGAAAACCCCGGCGTAATGTAGCGCATATAGTGCCAGTAGCCCTCGGGCATGTAGAGAACATTGCCATGCTCTAAATTGGCAATGTAGCCTTCAGCTTTTTTCAACGCCGGCCATTTTGCGTAATCTGGATTGTGGAAATCTATGTCTTCACGGGTAATCAATGAGTGTGGAATTTTATAAAGGAAATCATTCTGCTTTTGGTCAAAAAGGATCACTTCCTTTTTTCCGTGGAAATGGAAATGGAAAATATTGGCCAAATCAATGTCGTAATGCATAAAAGTATAGGAATCCTTTCCGCCGAAAAAGAGCATCGGCAGCTTTTTCATCAATTTCAAACCGAAATCGGGAAAGGTAAAATCCTTTTGAAGCTGTGGCACTTCCTTTAAAATATTCCAAAGAAATATCCGGTATTTCGTAGGTTCGGTTTTTAGCAGTTCCACATAATCGCGCATTTTCATTGTGGCGTGCGGCTGGTTGAACCCATCTTTGTGGCTTACGGGCCGGTTGTCATAGAGTGGCACAGTTTTATCGCCGGCCACCGTAGCCATATAATCGAGGTTCCATTTTGAAAATGCGGGCCAATCCTCAACAAACCTTTCAATAACAACGGGTTTTTGGGGTTTAAAATAGTTTTTTAGAAAATCTTCTTTGGTAATGGTTTTTACCCTGTCTATTTGCTGGAGCTGCATAAACTTTAATCAACCATCAAATTTACAAATCTGTCAGCTAAAGTTATTCGGGCGTTAATATAACTTTAAGGAAATTGAAAAACCTGAAATCGATTTTTTATGTCCAAATTTGTTATATATGGACATAAATTGTAAATTCGAATTATAAAAAATGAAAATTATGAATGTAAGCTTAACAGAAAAACAGCGAAAATATATTGACGAAAAGGTAAAATCCGGCGATTATATGAATGCCAGTGAAGTAGTGCGGGAGGCATTGCGTGTTCATGAACTCAACCAACAAAAGTTGGAAAATTTGCGGGCCGAAATAGAAAAAGGCTGGGACGGACCAGTTAGCTCAAAATCTATGGAAGATATTTTAAAAGAAAAAAAGTTGAAATACGGAGTTAAAGAATAATATGAAAAAGGAATTTTATATTCTATCTCTTAATGCTGAAATTGATGTTGATGATATTTTTGAATACAGCAATTCTGAATTTGGTATTGATAAGGCTATAGAATATCATATTGGGCTTATAAATCTTTTCATTCAATTAACCAGTTTTCCTGAAGAGGGAAAATCGAGGGATGAAATAAGAGTCGGATTAAGAAGTATAGTTTATATTTCCCATATTGTCTTTTACAGAATCCTATCTGATCATATTCGCATAGTTCGAATTCTTCATCAAAACTAAAACTATACAGATTATTTTTAATTTTTCAGCAGTTAATCCGCCAAAACCATCACCCGGTTGTTGTTGCACTCAACAGTCCCACCAGAAATTTGCAGCACCCACTGTCCATTCTCTTGTGAAAACCTGTTTCTATAAGCTTCGGCAATTGTAGGATTTCCTCTGAATCTCACCTTTCCCTTTTGCAAAACGGAAATAATGGGAGCGTGGTTATTCAGCATTTGGAATTCGCCTTCAACGCCCGGAACGGTTACGCTTTCTACTTCTCCGGCTACTAACGATGCTTCGGGGGTTACTATTTCTAAGTACATTTTTTTGTAGTTATGAGTTATGGGTTATGAGTTATGAGAAACTCTGAACTCATAACTCATAACTCTGAACTTGTTTTAAGCTTCCGCAAGCATTTTCTCGCCGGCGGCAATTGCTTCCTCGATGGTTCCTTTTAGGTTGAAGGCAGATTCGGGAAGGTGATCCAATTCGCCGTCCATAATCATGTTGAAGCCTTTAATGGTTTCCTTAATATCAACCAAAACCCCGGGAATACCGGTAAACTGCTCCGCAACGTGGAAAGGTTGCGAAAGGAAACGCTGCACACGACGCGCGCGGCCCACGGCCAATTTATCATCTTCGGAAAGTTCTTCCATTCCAAGAATCGCGATAATATCCTGTAATTCCTTATAACGCTGCAAAAGCTCTTTTACTCTCTGTGCGCAGCCGTAGTGCTCTTTTCCAAGGATTGATTCGGTAAGAATTCTGGAAGTGGAATCCAAAGGATCCACCGCAGGGTAAATACCAAGCTCCGCAATTTTACGCGAAAGTACGGTTGTGGCATCCAAGTGGGCAAAAGTGGTTGCGGGTGCTGGATCCGTCAAGTCATCCGCAGGTACGTAAACCGCCTGAACTGAAGTAATGGAACCTCTTTTTGTTGAAGTAATTCGCTCTTGCATGGCACCCATCTCGGTAGCCAAAGTTGGTTGGTAACCCACCGCTGAAGGCATACGCCCAAGAAGTGCGGAAACCTCGGAACCCGCTTGCGTAAAACGGAAAATATTATCTACGAAGAAAAGTACGTCTTTCCCTTGTCCGTCGCCCGCTCCATCACGGAAATATTCAGCGATAGTAAGACCTGAAAGCGCAACACGTGCACGTGCTCCAGGTGGCTCGTTCATCTGTCCGAACACGAAAGTAGCTTTTGATTCCTTCATTGCAGTTTTGTCAACTTTTGAAAGATCCCATCCGCCATTTTCCATGGAGTGCATAAAATCGTCACCGTATTTTATAATTCCGGATTCAAGCATTTCGCGAAGCAAATCGTTCCCTTCACGGGTACGTTCACCCACTCCGGCAAAAACTGAAAGACCACCGTGGCCTTTCGCAATATTGTTAATTAACTCTTGGATAAGTACTGTTTTTCCAACCCCGGCACCGCCGAAAAGACCAATTTTTCCACCTTTTGCATAAGGCTCAATAAGGTCAATTACTTTAATACCTGTGAAAAGAACTTCGGTGGAAGTGGAAAGATCTTCAAATTTTGGAGCCTCGCGGTGAATTGGAAGGCCAGCATTGCCAGCTTTTGGCAAGTTCCCGATACCGTCGATGGCATCACCGATTACGTTGAAAAGCCTGCCATAAACAGCATCGCCGATTGGCATTTGGATGGGGGCGCCGGTTGCAACTGCATCAACGCCACGGCTTAAACCATCGGTTGAATCCATTGAAATGGTACGGACCATATTTTCGCCAATGTGCGATTGAACCTCAAGAACCAAAAGGTTTCCGTTGTTGTTTACCTCCAACGAGTCGTATATTTTTGGAAGTTCCGATCCGCTTTCAAACGCAACGTCCACTACCGGGCCAATAATCTGTGCAACTTTTCCTATGCTTTGTGACATGAGTAACTGTTTATTTTTTAGTTATCTAAGGGCGAAAAAACCACCCC
The DNA here is from genome assembly GCA_040394975.1 of Aequorivita soesokkakensis. Classification (GTDB taxonomy): domain Bacteria; phylum Bacteroidota; class Bacteroidia; order Flavobacteriales; family Flavobacteriaceae; genus Aequorivita; species Aequorivita soesokkakensis_A. The sequence goes on along the minus strand of JBEBRF010000051.1, from coordinate 555 downwards.
TGTTTTGAACGGTGCAAAGATAGTTTTTTCTAAGTGAAATCTGCAACTCCAAACTTTAAAAAAATGAAGATTTTTGAGAAGAGACCTCACAGGTTTTTAAAACCTGTGAGGTCTGTAAAATCAAAGCTTTTCACACAATCCACGAACTTCTTTTTTGAAAAGGTTAATTATCCTTTTCTGAAGCTCATCGTCTTTTGAAACAATACGTCCATCAATTTCAATTATTGGCGTAAGTTCGCCCATAGTTCCCGTTGCGAAAACACCGTCCGCATTGTAGAATTGCGAAAGTGTGATGTCTGCTTCAGTAATTTCAATATTGTTCTTTTGGCACATTTCAATCACTGAATTTCGCGTTATTCCCGGTAAACAAGCGTGGCCAAAAGGGGTAAAAACTTTTCCGTTTTTCACCATAAATAAGTTGCTGCCGTTCAGTTCGGCCACAAAACCGCGATCGTCCAGCATTAAACCTGCGTCTTTTCCGGCAACATTCGCCTGTATTTTTGCGATTATATTATTGAGCAAATTGTTGTGGTGTATTTTACTGTCCAAAAATTG
>JBEBRF010000050.1:0-16539 GCA_040394975.1 Aequorivita soesokkakensis | reverse complement strand
CCAGTTATTTCCCCGAAATATTGCAAGGCTTGACGAATATCTATCGCCAACAAATCACCGCTCAAACCGCTGTCAATCCCTTCCTGCACTTTTATTATTTCTTCCAAAGCTTTCAGCATAGCATCGTAATGCCGGCTGTTTGTAACAATGGTTTCGTTGTTGCGGAGGGCGCCGGTGTTTACAAAATCGAGTAATTTGTTTTGAAGTTCTTCCACGCCTTCGTTTGTTTTGGCAGAAAGCAAAAGAAGATTTGAGATTTTAGATTTTAGATTTGAGATTTTTTCACCTGAAAGTTTATCCACTTTATTGGCGACGATCACCAAATTTTTTAATGGATATTTATTTTTTATAGTTTCAATTTCAACCTGAAACTTGGAACTTGAAACCTGAAACTTTTCCGCATCAAAAAGATAAATAACCACTTGCGCCTGCTCTATTTTTTGAAAGGTTTTCTGAATTCCAAGGCCTTCAATGGTGTCCGTAGTTTCCCGTATTCCGGCAGTATCTATAAACCGGAAATTGATGCCGCCAATTATTATTTCATCCTCAATGGTATCGCGGGTGGTGCCGGCTATGTGGCTGACAATGGCGCGGTCCTCATTCAAAAGTGCATTGAGTAGTGTTGATTTTCCCACGTTCGGTTCGCCCACGATTGCAACCGGAATGCCGTTTTTCAATACATTTCCACTGGCGAAGGAATCTATCAGCCGTTTTAAAACCTGAGTTATTTTTGAAATAAGTTTCTGAAATTCCTCCCTGTTTGCGAATTCAACATCTTCTTCGGCAAAATCGAGTTCCAATTCAATTAGGGAAGCAAAGTTTAAAAGTTCTTCGCGAAGCTTTTTTATTTCCGAAGAAAATCCGCCGCGCATCTGCTGCATCGCCAATTGGTGGCTTGCGGCACTGTCACTGGCAATTAAATCGGCAACCGCTTCGGCTTGGCTTAGATCCATTTTTCCGTTCAGGAATGCGCGTAATGTAAATTCGCCCGCTTGCGCCATTCTGCAACCTTTCCGCAGGCATAATTGTATAATTTCCTGCTGGATATAGGTGCTTCCGTGGCAGGAAATTTCAACCACATCTTCGCCCGTGTAGCTGTTAGGATTTTTGAAAATGGTGGCGAGCACTTCATCAATTATTTTTTCACCATCCTTTATATGTCCCAAATGAACGGTATGCGTTTTCTGTTTTGAGAATTCTTTATTTGAGATTGGGGTAAAAATGGAAGAAACAACTTCAAAAGCATGAGGCCCGGAAAGCCTTAAAACGGCAATTGCGCCCGCCCCCGCAGGCGTTGCCATGGCCACTATTGTGTCTTTGTTTATCATTGGCAGCAAAAGTACTAATTTTTGCAAGCATATTATTTGAAATGGAAAAAGGGTAGCATTGCCGCTACCCTTTGGAATTTTCACAAATTAAAATTCATTAATAATAGGCTATATTTTCAAAAGGTCCCCCCAGAACTATTGTTTCTCCGGTATTGGTACTGGCGGTTACGTTAATATTTCCCGAAATCAATCTGCCATCAGCGTTTTCGGGGTTGGCCATATTTTCGAGAATTGTAATGGTTCCTTCGGTGGAAGTGTAGGTAATCATGGCATCTTGGTCCCGAACCACCACATTTGTTACGAAACCGTTATCGTCAACATTTCCAATTTCTTTGACACCGGGGCCAAAATCACCCGTTTGATTCATGAAAATACGGATAACGTTCGTATTGGAATCCGTCACGGCAATGGTAAGGCCGTTGGTGCTATCGGCGGTATAATTGCCCAATTCTGAAAGGTAATTGTTGCCAAAGCTCGCACCTATTATTGTAATTCTAAATTCTGGTTCGGGCGCGGTTTGTTGATCATCGTTATCATCTTTTTTGGAACAGGAAATGATCAATACTGACAGGAATAAAATGCTAAGTGTTTTTAAGGTTTTCATAATGTGAAGTTTAGGATTAGAAATAATACTAATAATTAGTTTTTGATAAATCGAAAGGTGTTTTCATTTTCAAGGATCAGAAAATAAGTTCCATTTTGGAATTGCCCAATATTGATATTCTCATTTGGGCTACGGTTCCAGCTGCCACTTTATTCCCGAGTACTGAATGGATACTGTATTGGCAGGGCATTTTTAAATTTGAAAGTTGGATGGTTTCGTGGGAGGGATTTGGGAAAAGCACGGTGGTTTCCAAAAGATTTTCTTCCACTCCTGCCAGCATTTCATATTTAACTATTTTGTTTACGCCGAATTCAATAATGAACAAGGTAGTGGCATTGGCAGCCACCTCCACGGGCAAAATCAGGTCGGAAACAATCACAGTCTGTGTGGCTGTTGCAAAATCAAAACTAAGCGCCCGGCTCGCGTCAAGTTCCGCGACAAATAGCTTGTTTCCGAAAACATCAATACCGGTTGGGTTCATTAAGGGATTCGTAAATGGAATGGCAACAGCCAGGTTGGCTGTAATATTATTTTGGAAATTTTTTTTGAATGAGAATTCAGAATAATACAGATAATTACCCGAAATGGCTATATCCGATGGGCCACCGATACCGGAAATTACGTGAATAACGGTGGGCGCAGGATCGGTAATGTTAAGTTTGGAAATGATATCTGAGTTTCTGTCCGAAAAATACAGAAAATCGCCACTTAGCGCGAGTCCACTGGGGGTGGCTAAACCCTCAACCACCGTTTCTGCAATTGGCACGGGGTCTGTAAGGTCCAATTTAACGATTTTTCCGGCTCCAAATTCGGCTATGAACATCACATCATCCTTTAATGCCATTCCTTTCGGATCGGACAGTCCACTTGCTACTACTTCAACTACTGGGTTATTGACCGAAATATCCAGTTTTGACAGATTGCTTGCATCAGTAAAATATAAGGTGTTTCCATCTAACAACAAATGGGATGGCATGTTGAGCCCGACAACCACATCAATGGTTTGGGCAAAGCTGGTCAGGCTTCCTACTGTGAATAAATACAATAAAATATATTTTTTCATAATTAAGATTTTGATGGGTTATGTCATCGTATCGTAGCACACGCAAAATGTCATCATGAAAAAAAGTGATAGTAAATCAAAGACTTAACGCCGTTGAAGTAGGTATTTTACCATTATATTCAAACCGTTTATTTGAAAAAAAAATCTGTCGGAAAGACAGATTTTTAAATAGAAAATTAATTGAGTGTTTCTTGTGCTTATGTTTTAATTGTTCAACATCACCGGCATTACAAGCATAGTAACGGTTTCGCCCTCGTCAAGTCCGTCAATGGGAGTAAGGATTCCGGCCCGGTTTGGAAGGCTCATTTCCAGGGAAACTTCATCACAACTAAGGTTGTTCAACATTTCGGTAAGAAAACGGCTGTTGAAACCAATCTGCATATCATCGCCTTGATAATCACAGGTCAACCGTTCTTCGGCCTTGTTGCTGTAGTCAATATCCTCGGCAGAAATATTCAATTCCGCCCCGGCAATTTTTAAACGGATTTGGTGGGTAGTCTTACTGGAGAAAATGGAAACACGGCGGACGGAGTTCAAGAATTGGTTCCTGTCAATAACCAATCTGTTGGGATTTTCTTTCGGGATAACCGCTTCGTAATTGGGGTATTTCCCATCAATCAAACGACACACCATCTCTGTGTTTTCAAATATAAACTTTGCGTTGCTGTCATTATATTCAATGATAACGTCTTCTTCGCTCCCCGCAAGGAAACTTTTTAATAGGTTCAGCGGTTTTTTGGGCATAATGAATTCAGCAGTTTGAGAGGCGCTGATATCATTGCGGGTGTATTTCACCAATTTATGGGCATCGGTAGCCACGAAAACCAGATTATCAGTAGAGAATTGAAAGAAAACCCCACTCATCACCGGTCTTAGATCATCATTGCCGGAGGCGAAAATTGTTTTGGCTATTGCATTGGCCAGGATATCGCCCTGCACCACTGTGGAGGAAGGGTCCTTTAATTCTACCGCGTTTGGGAACTCTTCACCGTTGGCGTAGGCCAGCGCATATTTTCCGTGGTTGGAGCTAATTTCTATAGTATTGTTGTCTTCCACGGTAAATGTCAAAGGTTGTTCGGGGAAGGTTTTCAATGTTTCCAGCAACAATCTCGCGGGCACGCAGATCATTCCCTTCTCGGTGCTTTCCACTTCCAGTTTGCTGGAAATGGTGGTTTCCAAATCGGAAGCTGACACGGTTAGTGATTTTTGGTCTAAGCTGAAAAGAAAATTATCTAAAATGGGCAAGGTATTGTTGTTGTTGATAATACCGCCCAAAACCTGAAGTTGTTTTAATAAATAAGAACTCGATACGATGAATTTCATTAGGTGTTTTTTTTATGAAATAATTCTTTAGTAACGCTCATTAAAATGCCCCTAAAATAGATAAATATCACAGGGTTACAGAGCATTTCGACTTCGCTCAATATAAACTCTGGCGAAGTACAAATATATTTTAAATGAAGTGTTTGTGAAAACTAATTTATTAACATTCAACGGCGGTATTTCCGTTTGCGGAGAAAATTAAAAATGAATGCAAAAAGAGCGAGTAATCCCAACGGCAGCAATATATTAAGTATTTGCCACAGGCTTCTTTCCTCGGCCGTTTTTTGTTGATCCAAAAAGGGTACGGCAATTTGCCGGGTGCGAATGTTTATAAGTCCGCTGTCGTCAAGTAAGTAATTGACCGTATTCAGCAGGAATTCCTTGTTTCCATAAAAAGAATTGGTTGTTTTGTCAAAACCAAGTTCCAGCGGGCGGTTGCCCTGCATTTGGTTTTTGATGACATCGCCATCGCTGATCACTACCATTTTTGTTTGCGTGCCGTCGTCAATGTTTTTTAGATTGGCCGATAACTTTAGCGGTTTCACCCGATTTTTATATGCCGATTGAAAACTTCCTTCCAGCAATACGGCCAGCGGTATTTCCCCTGCGTTGAATTCAGCCGGGTCTGGCCCTTCATTGACCACTTGCAGATTTTTCGGAATTTCAATATCAAAGTCAATAGGGAAGGGCAGTCCCACTGTTTTGGAAATTGGTGATGAGGAAAGCAGCACCGTTTTTTTGATTTGGTTGGGCAGGGTGTCCATCGCGCTTGCAAACTCAAATTTTACTGCCTCAATATTTGAAACAATGGGATGATTGTTTGCGCTGCTGCTTAAAGGGTAGAAAAACCACGGATAGCGGTTGTACTGTGAGTCACGTTCTTCGCCACTTGCCAGGACAATGGGCGCTGAATATACATCCTTCACCAAAACTGGGTTTATGCGAAGGCCGTACCTAAAAAAGAAATCGTTCAAGTTTAAATCCCTCCCAACGGCATAGGTGTTTTCGCTAACGGGGTCGTGGTGCATTTGCGAAGCCTCAAGCAACCACAGGGATTTTCCCCCATTCATTATGAATTGGTCCAGCACGTATTTTTCTGCATCGGTAAAGGCTTCCGTGGGTTGGGCCACCACGATCAAGTCAAAATCCCGAAGGGCGAGCAATGTCTTTTCAGGATTTGGCGCCACCGAATCCAAGGTGAAGGGCGCGATAAAATAATAGTCGCGCAGCGTAGCGAAGAAATCGGCAATATAGCGGTCGTCATATTCGCCATTGCCCTTTAAAACCGCTACTTTTTTTGATTTTTCCGAAGCCAGTTTTTTAAAACCATCGGCAAAGGCGTATTGCAAGTTTTGAAGCGAACTATTTACGCGTTCTTCCGTGGTTGCGCCCAACTGGTTTTTCAAAAGACCGATTTTCACAGATTTGCCGTTGTAGTGTGCCAACGCCCATGGATAAACGAGTTCGGTACTCTGTTTGCCATTTTCCATTACGGAAACCTGGGCGGGGGTGAGGCCAAATTTCTCGAATTGGCCCTGGAATGCTTCATTGCCCTTTTCAAGCGGATTTAAAAATTGGAATTTTATATTTGAATTATATGCCGAAAATTCGTCCAAAAGTTGTTCCGTTTCCGTTTGAAGCCTTCGGAATTCCGATGGGAAATTTCCTTTCAGAAAAACATCGACCACAAGCGGCGAATCAATTCCATCAACGATTTCCTTGGCTTCTTCGGAAAGGGTGAAGCGCTGGTCCTGCGTAAGATCAAAACGTTTGTGGAAATAATTCCCGAGAACGTTCAAAAGAATTAATCCTGCAATCAATTTTGCCAAGGAAACTATATTTTTCTGAATTGGGGCCTTCATGAGCGTTTCTTCAATTTTAAAACCGTCAATGCAATGAAAAATATGGAAATGCTTAAAAAGTAAATCAAATCACGCGTGTCCAAAACCCCGCGGGCCACGCTGTCAAAATGTGCCTTCATTCCCAAACCCGAAATATTGAGGGAGGAAGAAGTAAAACCTTCAAAACCGTAATAAAGCACGAAACACAGAAACACTGCAATGATAAAGGCGACAATCTGGTTTTGCGAAAGTGTGGATGAAAAAATGCCGATGGAAGTATAGGCAAAAACCAAAAACAGCAATCCAATATAGGACCCGATGGTGCTGCCCACATCCCAATTTCCGGGCGGGTTGCCCAATTCAGAAATCGTGAAAACGTAGAGTATTGTTGGAATCAAGGCGATTATAATTAAAATTACCGCGCCAAAATATTTTCCCAAGACTATTTGTTTCAGCGAAATGGGCTTGGTCAGCAAAAGCTCCAGCGTGCCCATTTTCATTTCATCGCTAAAGGCGCGCATGCACACTGCGGGAATCAAGAATAGCAACACCCAGGGCGCGAGTTCAAAATAGGGGGAAAGGTCTGCGAACCCGGAATCCAGTATGTTGTAACTTCCACTGAAAACCCACAAAAACAAACCGTTTATCACCAAGAAAACAGCAATCACCAAATAGCCGATAGTGCTGGAAAAGAATGAGTTTATTTCGCGTTTTATAATTGTGAGCATTTTTTAGTTTAAAGTTTAAAGTTTCAAGCTCAAAGTTTAAAGTTTCTGGTTATTTATTTGTTTCTAATAATCCAACAATCCAACAATCCCCATTAGAGATCACTGCATGCTGACAAGGGTATCAACGCTCCAAGCTTCGGCTTTGTTTTGAAACATTGGTTTTGTGGCGCTCCAAACTTCTTTGAAGAGATCGCTTTGCCGGTAGTTTTCCAGATCGGTTTCCCCATTCCAACGGCTGTATGTGAAAAAGATTGTTTCATTGTTTTTATCATTGTAAAGTTCCAAAAAAGAACAGCCAGGGAAATTGCGAATCCTTTCCTTCACCTCATTAAAAGTAGCCAGAAACTCAGGGATTTTGTTAGTTTGGAACTCCATTTTTACAATTCTCGTGAACATAGGGCTTCAATTTTAGTTGAAAAAATTAACCATTATGGCATCGCGATAGTCAAGCCCAAAGAGCGACGATGCGCTACCCACTGTTTTGGAACTGCTTTTGTAGATTGCCAATTCCAAATAATTTGATGAATTCCACAGCGCTAACTTTTTGCCGTCCTCTTCGCGTTTTCCGGGCGGATTGTTGAAATTTATGGCATCGCTGTAATGGGTGTGGATGGTGTTTAGGGTAACGGTTCGAGCATTTATGATGAACTTTCGGCCTCGGCCCACCTCGTCAAAAAGTTTTTTGGTGATGTTGCTGATTACGTTGCCGTAATTGTCAATATAAATTATGGTGCCGTTTATTTGGTCCATTGAATTGCTTACCGCGGGGCGGATGCCGGTAAGTTCCTTAATTTGTGTTATGCTTTTCCCGATCACTTCCAGGGTTCCTCCGCGGGCAATGTGGCTGGCCACTTTCACGAATACGTCAAGCACAGGAAAATTGCTGATAATGCGGTCGTGGATGTTTATTTCAACTATTTTTTCGGGCCTGATTTCGGTGGTTAGCATTGAAATAATACCGTTGTCTGCACAAATAAAATAGTGCCCATCCATCAAAACCGCAATGTGTTTATTTTCAGGATTTAATTCTGAATCCACTCCGATAATATGAATGCTACCCGCAGGAAAACTTTTGTAGGCATTTTGAATTATATAGGCAGCCTCCTGAAGGTGGAATGGCGAAATGGCGTGAGAGATATCAACAATTTTGGCCTCGTCCATTTCGGTATAGATGGCCCCTTTTACCGCCCCAACAAAGTGATCCTTCTCTCCAAAGTCGGTAGTTAGTGTAATAATGGGCATAAATGGATTGTTGATATTTTCTTAAAAGATTAACCACAAAAATAGGTTACTTTTGTTAGTGGCAAAACTATTTTTGCGTATTAAATGAATATTATTCCACTGAGAAAAAAGTGGCCATTTTCAAAAAGATTTTTGCTGTGAAAGTACGGCCCACATCTTAAGTCTCACGTCTAAATATCGTACGTCTAACGTCTAAAACAAAGCACGCCTTTTGAACGAACTTGTCATTGAACTCACAGAGATTAACCCGAGGGAATTTTTCGGGCTTGAAAACGCAAATATTGACCTTCTAAAAAAATATTTTCCGAAACTTAAAATTGTGGCCCGGGGCAACAAAATAAGGACCTATGGAGATGAGGACGAACTTGAGGAATTTGACCGGAGAATAGGAATGCTTTTGGAACAATATGCAAAATACAACAAAATTGACGAAAACGTAATTGAGCGCGTCCTGCTCAGCCGAAACAAAGAAGAATATGAAGCGCCCGTGGGCAGCGGCGACGTAATCGTGCATGGCGTCAGCGGCAAACCCGTGAGGCCCCAAACCGCGAACCAACGCAAATTGGTAGCCCTAATGAGCAAAAATGACATGGTTTTTGCAGTGGGCCCCGCCGGAACCGGCAAAACTTATACCGGAGTTGCGCTGGCGGTTAAAGCTTTGAAAGATAAAGAAGTAAAGCGAATCATCTTAACAAGGCCTGCAGTAGAGGCCGGTGAAAACTTGGGTTTTCTTCCGGGCGATTTAAAAGAAAAATTAGACCCCTATATGCAGCCACTTTATGATGCGCTTCGGGATATGATTCCCGCAGAAAAGTTGGCCTCACATATAGAAACGGGAGTAATTCAAATTGCCCCGTTGGCGTTTATGCGTGGCCGCACACTGGACAATGCCTTTGTTATTTTGGACGAGGCGCAGAACACAACCCACGCCCAAATGAAAATGTTTTTAACACGAATGGGGAAAAATGCAAAATTTATGATCACCGGAGATCCCGGGCAGATTGACCTTCCGCGGCGCGTTATTTCAGGACTCAAGGAAGCACTTTTGGTGCTAAAGGACGTGAAGGGCGTGGGGATGATCTATCTCGACGATAAAGACGTAATCCGGCATCGCCTTGTGAAGGAAGTTATTGCAGCTTATAGAAATATTGAGAATGTGGAATAAATGTTTAATGTTCAAAGTTCAAAGTTTAAAGTTTTGAATTTTCAACAATCATCAATCAACAATCCAAAATCGTACATCTTAAATCAAAATGAGCAATACCATAATATCCACAGATTTCAATTTTCCCGGCCAAAAAAGTATTTACCACGGCAAGGTGCGGGAAGTTTATACTTTGGAAAACAATATTCTTTTAATGGTTGCAACGGACAGGTTGAGCGCTTTTGACGTGGTAATGCCCAAGGGGATTCCATATAAGGGGCAGATTTTGAACCAAATTGCAACAAAAATGATGCGCGACACGGCAGATTTGGTCCCCAATTGGTTGATGGCAACTCCCGATCCGAATGTGGCAATTGGCGAGGCCTGTGAACCTTTTAAGGTTGAAATGGTAATCCGCGGTTATATGAGCGGTCACGCAGCGCGGGAATATAAAGCCGGAAAAAGAAAACTTTGCGGCATTGTGATGCCCGAAGGAATGAGGGAAAATGACAAATTTCCTCAGCCAATAATCACCCCGGCAACCAAAGCCGAAATGGGCAGTCACGATGAGGATATTTCCCGGGAAGATATCATTAAAAGAGGCATTGTTTCCGAAGCAGATTACCTTCAGCTGGAAGATTACACCCGTAAGCTTTTTCAGCGGGGAAGCGAGATTGCGGCCAAAAGAGGTTTGATTTTAGTGGACACCAAATATGAATTCGGAAAAACAAAGAATGGAAAAATTGTTTTGATAGATGAAATCCACACCCCGGATTCCTCAAGATATTTTTATGCCGATGGCTATGAGGAACGACAGCATAACAACCAGCCACAAAAGCAACTTTCAAAAGAGTTTGTTCGTCAATGGTTGATTGAGAATGACTTTCAAGGGCTGGAAGGGCAGAAGGTTCCTTTTATGAGCGATGCCTATATTGAGACCGTTTCGGAGAGATATATTGAATTATATGAAAATATTACCGGCGAAAAATTTGTGAAGGCTGATGTTTCCAATATTCATGCCCGGATAGAAAGAAATGTGCTGGCCTACCTTTCAAAATAAAAAAACTATTTTCCTGCCCGAAAATTAAAGCTGTGCACATAGCCAAGGCTTACTTCAGAAAAATCTGCCTGCCCCAGATTTGCATTGAGACTGGCGCCAATATAAAGATTGTTTGCGGGCGCCTTTTCCATGCCAATCAAATAATATTTCAGGCCCAGTCTGGAGGCGATTAGGTTTTTTCGCTTATAGGTAGCGTCCAGCTCCCCGAGGACCCAATATTTTGGAATTTCACGGGGCGTCTTGTCCCATCCTTGGTTGATGCGCCATTCCATTTTATAGGCGGGCTTATGTAAATTAAGTCCCAATTGCAGGTCAATGCCCACATGGTTCAGCAGTATTTCCCCGTGAAAACTTATACCGAAATTTGTGGAATAGTACCACGCATTGCTCTTGAAATAATCAAACTCCCTTCCGTTCTGCACCAAGGATTCATTCCCTTCAATATAATCGTAATAGTGCTGATAGAACCGATAGTAAAAACCAATTCCTACCTTAAAGGTGTTGTTGAAAACCTTGCCATATTCCCCAGCAATGGTGTACACATTTTTTTTGTCGTTAAAGGCAAGAGCAAACACGTTTTTGCCCAACCCGCCACGTAGAGCAACATAGTTGTAAACCGTTTTTCCATTTTCAGAAAATGTTTCCGGAGTATGGGTTTTAGGGGCGTTCAATGGATTTTTTATAGCTGCCGAAAGACTCACCAAAAATGAATTATAGCCTTGATTCATTAATCTTGTATGTCCGTTTGAGTGGTGTGAATATCCAATGCCCGTGCGCCAATCAATGTTTTTGGTAGAAAGGACAACATAATTAAGATAAAGCCGGAAAGCCCAAGTAATATCGGTTGTTACAGCCCGGTTTTTCGGGTTTGTTTCAGGATGGAATTTCTTTGTGAAATAGGAAGCGCCCATTCCCGTCACTATTTTCCAACGGTCGCTTCCGAAGGCTTTGAATTCAATAAAGGGCATTGCCGTTAGTGCAATTCCCAAACTGTCCAGATTTCCAAAATCGGTAATGCCAACGGAAAGGCCTGTTTTTGGAGCTTTCAACTGTCGGGCCCACTCTTGCGGATTGTTTGTGTGTTCCCTGCCAAAATTTAATAGGGCCTGTTTCTGCAACTTTGTATCCGGAAAACCATCATTGGATTCCATGGTTTGGCCTATAAGAATTTCCGGTGTAAAATTGAAGGAACTTTTTTTCCAATTGGTTTTCGTTTGAGCGAATGTCAAAACCGGGATCAATAAAAGAAAAATGGTTAGTTGTTGTTTCATTTGGCGCTGCAAGTAACAATTTCCCCGTTACTTTTAAAAATTTTCACCCCACATTCGTTGGAATATTTCATAAAAGCAAGAAGAAAGGGACAGGCATTTTATTGTTCAAAAATGCCAATTGCGCCATTTACCATTGTTGTAAAAGTATGTGCGCCGTCTGGGTTTAAGTGATTTTCGTTTATAAAATCACGAACTTTGAAATTGGTCGTGTCGGTCTCTTTATCAATGATGATGACATTGCTGTATTTACTTTGAATTAGCTGCAGCACGCTATCGCGCCGATGGACAATATTGGGGTTCCTTTTTTTCAAATACGTTTTATATAGCGGTACGGTGCAGATCATTACCTTCAGTTTTTTCTTAGCCATATAATCCAGCATCTTAAAGAGATACTGCGTGTTGTTTTTAAAAATATCCAAATTTTCCCGAGTATAATATTTAAAATAATGATTTTCAATTAGTGTGGTATCGTAGTTTAATTTTGAAAAGCTTCCTTGGAAATTGCCTGTGTCAAACCCGAATTTATTATAGGCTATGCTGTCTTCATTCCTAAAAAAATAATGGTTGCGTATTCTTGAGGAATAATATTTTGGGTGTGCCAAATAAACTAACTTATCCTTGAAATAGGTGTGGCGTTCAAACGCATTGACCCCATAATATTTTAAATACATGGTGTTTTTCCAATAATCCTTGGAGTGATAGGGCAATTCCAGATGCATATAGGATATTTCAAAAAGGACATATTCTAAACTTGGAAGCCGGTCAATGGTTCCCTGAAGGATTAAAAAATCCTCTTTGTGATGTTGGGAACTGGAAGCGAGGGTTATGGCAGGCACTGAGGATAAGGCAGGGTTAAAAGCAGATTTAACCTGTGAGGAACCCAATGCCATTAGTTTGATATTTGGGGCTTCTGCCTGTAGATATTCACTAATGATTTTATAGGTAATGGGAAGGCGTACCGCCACAGTTTCCAAAACCGCATAAATAATAACCAATGGAACAAAAAAGATTACACAGGCCTTCAACAGCTGCCGCTGTGGACGATTAAAACTGGAAATAGATAAAGTCTTCCTTAAATCCGGCATATTGAAAGATAATAAAAATGAGTAAATAATAGATAAGCCATCTCACCGGCCTTTTTACGGTTTTGTTCAGCTGTGATAGGGGAGTGTCCTTAGTGCGGGTCATTATTTCGGCCACGAGCATACTGACCGAAAATATCAAAAAATATTTGCTTGTCATGGCCGTAAACTCTATACTGGGGATGAAGCTAACTATTCTTTTGAGAATGAGCCATGCATCCTCAATGTTTTGGCTCCTAAAAAGAATGCTTGAAACGGTTATAAGAATAAAATTGAATATTGGCGCGGTAATCCGTGATTTTATAGGCCTATAATAAAAGCTGGATTTGCGGTCCTTGCCCAAGGGTATTCTTTCCAAGATAATTAAAAACCCCTGAAAAAGCCCAAAAACCACAAAGGTCCAATCGGGGCCATGCCACAGACCGATCAAGCCCATCGTCAACAGGATTGCAGAATTTCTGCGGGCCCCGCTGCGTAGGTTTTTTTGAATTAGGGGAAAATATACGTAATCGTTAAACCAACGGGTGAGCGTTATATGCCATCGCTGCCAAAAATCGGTAACGCTTCGGGCCAAATAAGGAAGGTTGAAATTTTTGCTCAATTTGAAACCAAAAAGTTTTGCCGTGCCTATGGCAATATCGGAATAGCCAGAAAAATCGCCATAAATCTGCAAAAAGAACAATGCCGATGCATAAACAAGGGTGAGGCTGCCGTAATTTTCGGGGTTTGCATAGACCAAGTTTACCACAAGGGCTGCATTGTCCGCAATAACCATTTTTTTGAAAAGCCCCCATAAAATCTGGCGCAAACCTTCCTTTGCCGTTTCCATCTCAAATTGTCGTTTTTTGCTGAATTGCGTCAAAAGGTGGGAGGCTTTTTCAATTGGCCCCGCAACAAGCTGGGGGAAAAAACTTACGAAGCCAAGAAAATTGAGCAGGTTTGTGGTGGGACGCACCCGTTTTTTATATACATCAATGGTATAGCTCATGGTCTGGAAGGTATAGAAACTCAGTCCCACGGGAAGAATGAGGTTCAACGTGCTAAAGGCATATTCGCCATCACTTAAGTTGAAGAGAAGCGCAAATTGGTCTATAAAAAAATTGTAATATTTGAACGTGACCAAAATACCGAGATTCCACGCAAGACTGCTGAAAAGGAAGAGTTTTTTCCATTTCCTTTCCTGTGATTTGTCAATTGCAAGCGCCGCGAGATAGTCAACCAATGAGCTTGCGCCGATGAGAAGTAAAAACCGCCAGTCCCAAAGCCCGTAAAATATATAGCTGGCCACAAATAATATGGCGTTTTGGGTTTTTATTCTGTTAAATCCGGCCCACCAATATAGTAATAGTGTAATGGGGAGAAATAATCCAAAAGAAAAGGAATTAAAAAGCAAAGGTTAGTTGATTATGCCGTAAATATAAAAAAAAAGAGACTGCTTCCGTTACTCGGAAGCAGTCTGTAATCGGTTGATTTTTTTAGGCAAATCTATCCGAGGGGAGAATGTTTTTATTCAAAGTAGCTAAAAGTCTCGCCCTCCTTAATATTCAGTAAGGTTTCATAAATAAGTTTTATGACATTTTCTACGTCTTTCCTATGAACCATTTCAACGGTTGTGTGCATATACCGAAGCGGAAGTGAAATCAAGGCGCTGGCTACCCCACCATTGCTGTATGCAAATGCATCTGTGTCAGTCCCGGTAGCTCTTGAGAGGGCCGCCCGCTGAAAGGGGATCAGGTTTTTTTCCGCTGTATCCACGATCAAATCCCTTAATTTTTGCTGCACGGCGGGTGCGTATGCAATTACGGGCCCACAACCAATTTCCGCCACGCCTTGTTTTTTTTTGTCAATCATTGGGGTAGTAGTGTCGTGGGTAACATCGGTAATGATGGCAACGTTAGGTTTTATGCGATGAGCTATCATTTCGGCCCCGCGCAAGCCTATTTCTTCCTGAACGGAATTCGTGATATATAGGCCGAAGGGCAGTTTAATTTTGTTTTCGTTGAGCAATCTGGCAACTTCAGCAATCATAAAACCTCCCATTCTGTTGTCCAGTGCGCGGCACACAAATTTATCTTCGTTCAGAATATGGAATTTATCAGGGTAGGTTATCACGCACCCCACGTGAATACCCATGCGCTCCACTTCGTCTTTGTCCTTGGCGCCAACGTCAATAAAAATATTTTCGGGTTTTGGGGATTCTTCTTTGGCCTTGTCGCGCGTGTGTATGGCAGGCCATCCGAAAACACCCTTCTTTATCCCGTTTTTGGTATGAATGTCCACAATTTTCGAAGGGGCAATTTGATGGTCGCTCCCACCGTTTCTAATGACATACAGTAGCCCATTGTCACATATATAATTCACGTACCAAGAAATTTCATCGGCATGACCTTCAATGACCACTTTGAACTTTGCCCCGGGGTTTATAATGCCCACTGCTGTGCCATAGGTATCGGTAATAAATTCGTGCACATAGGGCTTCAAATATTTCATCCAAAGATGTTGCCCGGTCCATTCATAACCCGTGGGGGAGGCATTGTTTAAATATGCTTCTAAGAACGCAAGCGATTTGTCATTTAAGATTGAGGGTGCCATAATATTGTTTTTCTAAAAATAGGAATTCGGTAAAATTAGCAAATACTTATTAAGCGCAACAAGGCAATTTGCTTATTTTTGGAACGTTTTTGGTAGCATAAAACTGTTTGAACAAAAATTCATAGTTAATGAAATTTATCACCTCTATATATTTCTTTCTTTTACTGATCTGCATTTCTCCCCTTTACTGTCAGGTTGATACAGCTTCACCGGAGAAGCAGAAAGATACCGCCGAAATTTTGTATTACATAATTGAAGGTGACACCATTGCCCGTGAAATGATTGACCTTGATGAAGTTTATCTTCTAAAGAAAGTGAAATTCATGTCAGAGCAAGACAGGCGGCGTTATTTAATCCTTAGACGAAAGACCCGAAAAGTGTATCCTTATGCCAAGCTGGCCGCAGAACGGTTGATCACTATGACCGAAAGGCTTAAAACCATAGAGAAAAAAAGCCATCGGAAAAGATATACTAAACAAGTGCAGAATTACATTGAAGGCGAGTTTTCCGATAGGTTAAAAAAATTGACCCATTCTGAAGGACAGATCCTCGTTAAGCTAATTCATAGACAAACCGGGCGAACCGCTTTTGATTTGGTTAAGGAACTCAGGACAGGCTGGCGCGCCTTCTGGTATAATACCACTGCGAATCTCTTTGAGATTTCCTTAAAAGAGGAGTACAATCCCTATCAAGTCAAGGAAGACTATTTAATAGAGGACATCCTGGAAAGGTCATTCCGTGATAACATACTTGAACGCCAAGAACCCGCACACTCAATTGACTTTCTTGACCTTACCGATTCCTGGAATAAACGAACTGTTAATAATTAATTGCCAACCTCACTTGCACAGAAGTTATATAGAGTGTATTTTTGCAGTCCGCTCTTTTAGTTCCGGCTCGTTCAAAAGATGAAATTTTGTAAGCAGGGATTATCTACTGTGCCAGCTCAATTTTTTTGAAATTTTAACCTGTTTTTATGCCAATGAAAAGTTATTTGATTATAAATTGGTTATTATCAATTAATTGAAAGCTGTTGCCAAAATAACATTAAAATAAACCATAATTTATTTGGCAGATATAAAAAAGACAGTGTATATTTGCACCCGCTTAGAGAGATAGGCACGGTCATAAAAATGGTGAAAGAGAAACAATAGCAACGGTTCAACTCCGTTCCACCACCAATTAAATCTTTATTTTAAATAAAGAAAAAGTTCATTGAGATATTGAAATTGACAGCGTAGCCGTCCTTTGGAAACGAAGG
>JBEBRF010000049.1:0-16858 GCA_040394975.1 Aequorivita soesokkakensis | reverse complement strand
CCTGAAAACAAAGAGCGATCAATCCTTATCACAAAACTCTAAATATTCTTATTTCAACAAATTTAAAGCTGCATTAAAGCAAGCGGTCAAGGATGGCATTATTCCAACCAATCCCGCTGAAGGTGTAGATGGTTTTAAGCAAGGAGAACCTCAGCGAGAGTTTCTAACTCTTGAAGAATTACAAGCTGCGGTAAAAGAGGAATGTGAAATACCACAAATTAAAACAGCATTCATCTTTTCTTGTCTTACTGGACTGCGTTGGTCTGATATAAATAAGTTGCTTTGGTCTGAGGTCCAGCATTCAAATGATATGGGTTATTACATACGTTTCAGACAAAAGAAAACCAAAGGAGCTGAAACACTCCCTATTTCAGATCAAGCCTTCGGCTTGCTTGGGGAGCGGCAGAACAATGACGAACGAGTTTTCAAAGGATTAAAGTATTCAGCCTGGCACAATCTTAAACTGCAACAATGGATGATGAAAGCCGGTATTTCAAAAA
The DNA here is from genome assembly GCA_040394975.1 of Aequorivita soesokkakensis. GTDB lineage: Bacteria > Bacteroidota > Bacteroidia > Flavobacteriales > Flavobacteriaceae > Aequorivita > Aequorivita soesokkakensis_A. The sequence goes on along the minus strand of JBEBRF010000049.1, from coordinate 16,358 downwards.
CCATTACCTTTCATTGCGCTATGCATACTTACGCAACCTTACAACTCACCGCTGGAACAGATATTTACACTGTATCAAAACTTTTGGGCCATAGAGAACTCAAAACCACTCAGATTTATGCCAAGGTCATAGATGCAAAGAAAAAGGAAGCAGCTAACAAAATACAATTGGATCTATGATGAGAAAGAATATATTTTCAAGTGTAATTTCCATTACCAACGGCTTACACCGAGATAATAGAATCGAAAGGGAATTTCAAACTTTGTTATCCAAATTGAAATTAGAACCAACAGCATCCAATGCAGTCTTTACGGTGAATTACAAAAAACCTTTAAACAGCAAAAAAGAATATTACCAAAAACTCATTTTCAATGAATCTGAGAGCACTTTGGCCGACTTCGCCCATCACTTTCCCGAGAATGCCACAATTCCTGAACACAAATTTTGTTACGCCATCCTTCATAATAAACTTGATAAGCACGCAAAGGATATATCTCAATACATTGCCCAAAGAGAAATACCGGAAGATTTAAATGATGACACCTACTATATCATCAATTACCTAAAAGTATCGATTATCCGATTATATGCCGAATTGCAGGAGCAATACGGACAGTTTTCAAATTCAACCCTTTATACAATTCCTGAAATAGCCGAAAAGTATTTCAACGACTCCAATTTCAATACCGACCTACGGCTCCGGCATCGTTTCGTTGCGTTCAATCGCTACCCTTGCCTTTCCCAACGCTGAAGCAAAAAATCGCGCCAGCCCTGCCGTAAACGGTAGGCGTCTGCCGCCCTCCTTCCTCGGGCTTCTGCAGCCACCACCCTTGCTCCGCTCGCAGGCGGCTCGCGCCATTTGGTTTACCTGCCTAAGCCTTTATACAAAAACAAATAGCCCTCAATTAAGAAGGCTAGAGATCATTTTTAGATTCTAAATTAAATTAATCTAAAGTAGCATTGGGTGCATTAGTTTTCACCGAAGCAATACCGTTCTCCATTCCAGAAGAAGATTCATACATTTCACTCGTCCCAATCACTTGACCGTTACTAGCTTTTAAATTGAAATAATGTTTCCCATTGCTGGATTTTTTTCTCTCAAACCTACTGTCATCTTGAGAATTTTTCCGAACAGATTCAATACCGTTCAGACATCCCGCTTTAGCAGAATATCCTTCGCTTGCTAAAATGGATTGCCCATTACTTGCTTTTAATCTAAATCGATACTCACTTTTAGCATCCTGATAAACTTCAAATTTTGCCATAATTTTTGATTTTAAATGTTCTCGAATATAAGAAAAATAATATAAAATTAAAACGCTGCCATTTCCTAGACCATAATCCTACAAAGTGTAAGTCCTATGATTTTTGCATATTATATTTTCCAGTGTTGAAGTAATATTTTTCAAAAAAAACGTGACGCGATGTCCACCATTAAAAAATCTGCTTTCCTTTTCTCCTTTTCTTTAAAAAAGAACAGTATCGTTTTTTGTATTTAACCAGAAAGATAGTAAAACAACTTGCATCCGATTCTATAGGATAAAAAACTCAAACATAAAGCAAAGGTACAGGCGTGCGGATGCGAGAGCTGCAAGGGTTCGCTTCGCCTGTTTAAAAAAAATCTCCACCCTCGCTTTTAGCTTGAATTAGCATTTTCACTCCTATTAAAATTTAGTCTGCCCCTGTTCATTTGAACGTAAAACACGGGTAGTATTTTTTTTACAGCCCTTGCATCAATCGCACCGATCCTGTGGCATAAGGCATTATGTTCAAGTTTTTATTTAGAGTCCGTTTAGGCAGCCGGTGGTTGCTGGCGGGCATACGCACCTCGGGCAGTCCGTTCTTCTATGGTGTGCATCACGTAGGCTTCAAGGAGTATACGTTGCGCATCCTTTGGTTAGAGTGCTGCCTCACAGAGCTCCCTTTTTAGGGGGCTCTTTTTTTTAGTCGTTCCCCGAAAAATTAATAAAAGAGGTCAGCAAAGATAGGCGGGTTGCCCCTTTCTTCAGCCACCACGGTTTTTCAAGGTCAAGCCCTGGGTAGTATTTTCATTCAAAAACCTTGACAACCCCGGCAAACCCGCCTAAACTAAAGCTTTCTCATTTCTTTTTTTTCGCTTCTGATTTTCTCTTCTGAAAAAAATTAATGCGAAGCAAAAGGAAGCCAATTCTAAAAAGCTTTTATATGAAAACGTTTCGAATTAAAACACACAGAGCATCCCTAACCTATTCCGAACCTCATTTCTTTATCCTCAATAAAGGATTAAACAGCGGGAAACCGTTAAAGGAATCTTGTCCGAATTGCTTTGTCTGCACTACAACCGATGAAATCCACAGGGATTTTATGTTCTGGTTATGTTTCGCATTATGGAAATCAAAATCATTCCATTACTATTTGAAAGGATCCGTGATTCCCTTTATAACCATTGGATAACTAAAAACCCATCTTCAAAAAAGCGAATCAATCGCATCCAGAAATTTTGAAAGATTCAACCAATCCATCCAAGCCCTAAAATCTTTAGAACTCAATGAACAAAAACTAAAGCTGACTCTAAAACTGATTGATACCGCGAAAAAGGCCATCCTTCGACAACTGATGTATAAATCAGATGCATTTTAAACTCTTCATTTATAAGAAAACCCATTTCTGAAAGGCAAAACAAAGCAAGTAAAAGCAACACCCCCCGCTACCAGAGCTCCGCACATTAATTGAAGTAATTTAGATGTATAAGGACGACGCCGTATAAAGTCCGTGCCAAGTCCGAATATTTGTTTAACCCATTAAATTATAAAAATTATGGCAATTATCAATCAAGGTATTCTCGGCGGTGTATCCGGAAAAATCGGGAATGTAATCGGTGGGACCTGGAAGGGCATCGATTACCTACGAATCAAACCTTCCAGCGTAGCGAACCCCAAAACCGAAGGACAAGTTGACCAGCGCTCAAAGTTTTCAACCGTGCTTCGTTTCCTGCAACCTATGACAGACTTCCTACGGGTTGGTTTCAAATTGTATGCAAACAAGATGACCCAATTCAATGCTGCAATGTCTTACAACTTGCACAATGGAGTAACAGGATCCTATCCAAACTATTCCATTGACTATGGAAACGCTTTGGTAACCCGTGGAAATCTAACCGGAGTAGTTGGCGGTGCCGCGGCTTCCACAGTCGCATCAACGGTTGACATTAACTGGACTGACAATTCAGGCAGTGGAAGTGCAATGGTAACAGACAAAACTTTGATTTTGCTCTATAACGGGACAAGAGGAGAAGTAGTATTTACCACCGCTGGACCAACAAGGTCAGCCGGAACAGAAAGTATTTCAGTACCACCTGAATACACCGGCGAAGATGTGGAGGTGTTCTTAGGGTTTATTTCCGAAGATGGTTCTAAAGTGTCCAATAACGCTTATTTAGGTTCTGTAACAGTTGCGTAAAAGCGATTGACGTTTTCTTGAAAAACCGTCCTCATTTGGGGGCGGTTTTTTTATTTTTACACCTCCCAATTTTCTTATCTTTAGTCCTTAATTAGCTATAATTCAACACTTTCTGTTGCTTATTTGTATCTATTAATAGTTAATCAGCTGATAATCAGACATACATTACATTTTGCATCGGGAAGTAACAAAAAGCCTGAAACGTAAAAAACTTCAGTTATGGTTATGAATACCTCACTAAAAAGCAAAAATTATTATAAATCTGGAAGAATTTAATTGACATTTCTAAATTGTTTCGTAATTTAATTTCCCAAAACAATAAATCAACAAAACAAATGAAAAAACTAATTATGATTCTTACACTTTCCGCAATCGCCTTTTATAGTTGCGACAACCGGAAAAATGAACTTTCACAACAGTATGACAAGTTGATGGAGGAAAATGACAGTATTATGGCAATGCACAGCGAGGCCAAAGCAATGCACGACCAAATGGCGAGCCAGAACACACACTTGTCTGAGCAACTGATGTCCGCTGAGGTTAAAGATTCCTCACAGTTAGAAGTACTTGCAGCAAATCAGGTAATTCTTGAAAAACATCAGGCAATGTTGAACAGCCATGAGGAATTACTCAAAGGCCACCAAGTTATCCAAGAAGGGTTCGATACTAAAAGCGAAGCCGAAATTGAGGCCCAGATCAAGGAAATGAGGGATAATCTCGATAAAATTGAAAACGAGCACAAAACCATTGAGGACGAACACGACAAAATGATGCGTCAACAGGAGGAAATGATGCAAAAACGCAACGATACCGTAAACGCCGCGGTTGACGCCCAACAATAGATTTAACCATCCCTATTTTCCCATGCCCTTAAGCCACCCTACGGTTTAGGGGCATTTTATTTGGCGAAATGGAATTGGAATGGCACTGATTTTAGGATTTAGAAGCTACGGAGCAAATCAAAGATGTGGAAAACTTATTCCGCGGTGTTTAGGCAATCCTTTCCAATGAGTGGATGTAAAAGGAGCTATTTTAAATATGAAAAACCCTAATCAATAGGGCATTCCCAAACGATGATAAGTTTCCCGCAGCGCAGTATAATCATCGGTAATCACCAATAACATATCATCTGCATACAAGGCGGTCTTTCCGTTTGGGACAAAATATTTGTCATCCCGTTTTACCATAACCACGATGGTTTTTTCCGGAAGTTTCAAATCCATCAAATAATTGCCATCCTGCAGGGCATTTTCGGTAACCTTAATTTCTGAGGTCACTGATTTTATTTCGTCTGAAAATTCTACGTCAAAATTGATGAGTTCCTTTGTATTGTCAGGTGGTTCGGCAAGGCCAAGCCATTTTGCCACCAACGGCAGGGAGGTCCCCTGCACTACCAACGAAACTAAGGTACAGAAAAATACGATATTGAATATTAAACTGGCATGGGGAACATCGGCGGCCAAAACCATAATCGCAAAAATAATGGGCACGGCCCCGCGCAACCCAACCCATGAGATGAATATTTTGTCCCTTTTTCCCATTTTTGGAAACGGCAATAGGCACAGAAACACACTCAACGGACGTGTAAGGAAAATCATGATAAAGCTAATGAGCAAGCCAGGTACAATAATGGGTATAAGTTCCGAGGGATTTATGAGCAAGCCCAACGTAAGGAACATCAGCAATTGGCTCATCCAAGCCATGCCGTCAAAGAAATTCAATGAAGAGCGTTTGTGTACAAATCTTGAATTGCCAATTACCAGCCCGCCGATATACACCGCCAAATATCCGTTTCCTTTGATAAAATAGGTGATGGAAAATATGAAAATACAAAAGGTGAATACCAAAATGGGATATAATGATTTGTTGTCGATTTTTAAATAGTTATTGGTATAAACCGCAAGTTTACCCAAAAAGTAACCGGCTGCCCCGCCAATAATTAATTGCAGAAACAGGCTTCCTATTGCCAATAGATAGTTGGGTTCTGAACCTAAGTTCACTATGCCAATCAAAGTAATGGTTAGCACATAAGCCATGGGGTCATTACTGCCGCTCTCAAGTTCAAGCATGGGTTTCAAATTGTTCTTCAGGTTCAGACCCTTGGCGCGCAAAATTGAAAAAACCGAGGCCGAATCTGTGGACGACATTGTGGCGGAAAGCAGTAAGGCCGATAAAAAACCAATTCCTGCAGATTCCATGGTCATTCCAAGAACATACCAAACGGCGACACCTGTAAAAATTGCCGTTAACAAAACCCCCACCGTGGCCAGCACCACCCCTTGTGCCAATATGGGTTTAATGTCGGAAATTTTGGTGTCCATTCCCCCCGAAAATAGTATGATACACAACGCAACGGAACCGACGGTCTGAGCAACTTGAATATTGTCGAAATTTATCCCAATCCCGTCACTCCCGAAAATCATTCCAACGCCAAGAAACAAAAGTAAGGCAGGTACGCCAAATTTATAGCCCGCCTTTCCCGCTAAGATGCTCAGAAAAAAGAGGACCGAAAGTGTCAATAATACAAGTTCTATACTTATTGCCATACTGTTTCTTTTTTTATATGAAATGGAATAAACCTGTTCCTTTCCACACAAATATAAGTGGTTTCCATCTTTTATGATTATTTTTTTTCAATGCATTCATATCAGTAAATGGCTTTTTTATGATGGGCCAAAAACGTCACTAATTGAGTCCTTTCATAGCTGCCAAAGTGGTGATCCATACAATAAGGCAAGAAAGGAATATTCCGATGGTATTTGCCAAAAAGGCCTGTTTGCGTTCAAAACGAAATAGATAGGCCGCTATGGTGCCGGCATATACGCCGGTGCCGGGCAACGGAATTAGCACAAAAATCATCAAACCCCAAAAACCATATTTCTTCACACTTCCTCCGGCCCCTGTTTTCGCCCTTCTCGCCACATAAATGGCAGCCTTTTTATAATAGAACCATCGAAAGAAAAATCGGTTGAGGACATTCAAGAAAAATGTCATCAGCGGAAATATGAGCACATTCGCCACAAAACAGAAAATAAATGCTACATATATATTTACCCCATTCAACAGGGCATAGGGAATTCCCACTTTTGCCTCCCCAAAAGGGGAAATGCTCCAAAGCATGGCAATAATAATATCGAGGACCAAAATAATGAATTTTTAATGCCGCAAAAATACTCTATTTCCCCAGTTTGCAAGGGTTGGAAGTCTTAAAGTTTATCCAAAATAACCAAACTCCAAAACCTATTTTAGATTTTTAATTTTTAAATGAGGATTCCCATTTTTCAAATGAAATCAAACACCTTTTTTTGATGTTTTTTCCAAAATTGCATCCACACAATTGATACCGTCTATGGCCGCGGAAATAATTCCCCCCGCATAACCGGCGCCTTCACCGCAGGGGTAAAGCCCTTTCACTTCAACATGCTCCAAGGTTTGGGGGTCGCGCGGAATGGAAACCGGGGAAGAAGTTCGGCTTTCGGGCGCATGCAGCACAGCTTCGTTTGTATAATATCCTTTCATTTTTTTTCCGAAGGCAACAAAGGCTTTTTTCAAAGGTTGTAAAAGCAATGCAGGCAAGATTTCATTTAAATCTGCCGAAACTATGCCAGGTTGATAGGATGTCTTCGGAAAATCCACCGATAGCTTTCCTTCGACAAAATCAATCATGCGCTGGGCGGGCACTTTTTGTGTTTTTCCGCCCGCTTCCCAACAACGCTTTTCTACCTCCTTTTGAAAATTGAGACCTACAAAGGGGTCGCCTTCCTTAAAATTTGGCAAATCCTTTGGTGCCACGCTAACAACAATTCCGGAATTCGCATACGGGTTGTTCCGCTTGCTCGGGCTCCAGCCATTGGTGACTACTTCTGTCTGTTCGGTGGCGCAGGGTGCAATTATGCCGCCCGGACACATGCAGAACGAATACACAGCCAGACCGTCCACCTGTTCCACCAAGGCATAACTTGCCGGCGGCAGATAAGGATTGTCCGCCTCGCCGTGGTATTGTATATGATCAATAAGCTGCTGCTGGTGCTCCACCCTAACCCCTATCGCAAAGGGTTTCGCCTCAATTCTAATATTTTTCTTGTGAAGCAGATAGAATATGTCGCGGGCGGAATGTCCCGTGGCGAGTATCACATCATCAAATGCAAACCATTCCTCGTGATTTATTTGAATGGAATCAATGGCGCTTTCCTTCAGCCGTAAATCCGTCATTTTTGAATTGAAGTGCACTTCTCCCCCATTATCAATAATGGTTTGGCGCATTGCGGTTATAATTTTTGGAAGTTTGTTGGTGCCAATGTGCGGATGTGCATCAATAAGTATATTCTCCTCCGCCCCAAAGTGTACAAACCATTCCAGCGCCTTCAGCACGTTGCCGCGCTTTTTGCTGCGGGTATAGAGCTTGCCGTCAGAATAGGTGCCGGCGCCTCCCTCCCCAAAACAATAGTTGCTGTCCGGGTTTACTATCTGATCTTTATTGATGGCGGCCAGGTCCCGCCGCCGTTCGCGAACATCTTTCCCACGTTCAAAAACAATGGGTTTCAATCCTGCTTCCACGGCCCGCAGCGCGGCATATAAGCCAGCGGGGCCCGCGCCTATAATGGCAATTCGCTTCGCTTTTGAAACGTTTTGCGGCACAAAGGGAGGAATGCTTTCCCGTTTTTCAGGTTTGGGCCATAATTCTATCTGCAGGTTTACTTTTATCGGTTTTCGGCGGGCGTCCAGTGACCGCTTGCGTATCCGCCAGTCTGAAATAGCTTCACGCCGCAATTTTTCTTCAGCCAATGCAAGTTCCAAAATATAATCCAAATCCTGCTGTTGATGCGGTAATACGGCTATGTGGACCAGTATGCTCATGCGGTAAAGATAATTGGAAAATTAATATTTGAAGTTTTCAAAAGTAGGTTTTCATGTTGCTTCCGATAAAATAATTTGTCGGTCAATTAAGTATCTTTGTGGAAACTTATTGAACATGATTTTTATTGAAAACGAAGGCATCAACAATCCGCGGGTGAACCTCGCCTTGGAAGAGTACGTCCTCCGGAATTTTAGCGCCGAAAATGATTATTTGTTGTTTTACATAAACGAACCTTCCATCATTATTGGCCGGAACCAAAATACTTTAGAGGAAATAAACCACGAATACGTGGAGGAAAACAACATTCACGTGGTGAGAAGGGTTTCAGGCGGCGGCGCGGTCTATCACGACCACGGCAACCTCAATTTCAGTTTTATCACCAATCACGATGTGAAAAGCCTGAACAATTTTAAAAAATTCACCGCCCCGGTGATTAAGGTATTGAACAATCTTGGCCTCAGTGCCGCGCTAAAAGGCAGGAACGATATTCTGGTTGACGAGAAAAAGATTTCGGGCACGGCACAGTTTTCCACCGGAAAGAGAATGGTGAGCCACGGCACCCTTTTGTTTGATACGGATTTGGGTGAAGTAGTGAACGCGCTGAACGTAAAAATGGGCAAGATTGAATCAAAAGGACATAAATCCGTGAGAAGCCGCGTTGCGAATATTACTGAGTTTCTAAAAACGGCAATGACGATTGATGATTTTAGACAACTTTTATTGAAGGGCCTCTATGAGGAAAGTGAACCCTTTGAGCATTACGGCCTAACTCCCGACGAGTGGAAAGCCGTGCATCAATTAAAAGAAGAGAAATATGACACTTGGGATTGGAATTATGGCCGGTCGCCCAAATTCAATATACAGCGAACAAAAAGGTTTGCTGTGGGGGAAATAGATTTGCGCATTTTCGTGGAAAAGGGCCATATAAAGGAATTTAAGATTTTCGGCGATTTCTTTGGGAAGGAACCCGTTGCAAATCTTGAAAAACTTTTGGAAGGAGCACGATACGAAAAAGCAGACCTTACGGAAATCTTGAAGAATATAGATGTAAAGGAATATTTCGGTGATATTGAATTGGATGATTTTATCAATTTGGTTTACGGATAAAGAAACCTAATTAATAATTGAACATTGAATATTGAACATTGAACATTGAACATTGAACATTGAGCATTGAGCATTGAACATTGAGCATTGAACATTGAGCATTGAACATTGAGCATTGAGCATTGAACATTGAGCATTGAACATTGAAAATTGAGCATTGAACATTGAACATTGAACATTGAACAGGGTATAATAGAAAAAGCCGCACAAGATGCGGCTTTTTCAATGGGATTAAAGGGGAATTATTATTCCACGATAAATTTACCCTGCATCAAGGCATAGTGGCCGGGGAAGGTACACATAAAGGTATAAGTGCCCGGTGCGGGAGCATCAAATTCAATGGTTTCGCTTTCGCCGCCGCCCAACATTTTCGTGTGGACTATAAATTTATCCTGCATATCGGCAGGGATGTAATCGGTTTCGGAAGCTAACGCAGAAGCTTGCCCAACGGCAGCGACATCTGCATCTTGGGTAAGCAAGGCCCAGTTATGGCCCATTACGGTTTTTTCCATTTTGCCAACATGTTTCAGGGTAAGCTTCACTTTTTGGCCAGCTTTCACCCTAATTTCCGTTTTGTTGAACTTCATCTGATCATTTCCTTCAATGGTAACGTTTGCAACTGCGTCGTCAACCACTTCGGCAGGCGGTGCTTCCTCAACCTGGGTTCCGATCTTTACATCCGTTTTTTCTTCTTTTTTGTTATCGCCACAACTGAATGCAACTGCGGCCACAAGTACTAAAATCAACTTTTTCATGGTATATAATTTATGTTGGATTAAATAAAGGACAAAATTAACCTTTCTTTGTTTCAACACCAAATAAACAGCGGTTTAGAGTGGGATAAATTATGAAAAAAGCAGTAGATTTTTTTAGAAATGAACCACTCTGAAAGTCTAACAATTTACCACTCCCCACTTACAAAAAACGAACGATTGTATAGAGGAAAACTTAACGCTTTCCAAAGGCTTTTTGCCAAAGGTTCATGGTATTCTGTCCGTAAGCGTACCCATATTTATTGCCGTAGCCGAAATTGCTCAGATCAACATTATTGAGGATAAGCGCTACATTGGTTAGGCGCCCGTCCGCTATGGCATCATTTGCAAAGTCCAATAATCGTTTATCGGTATATCCGGCCCTCACTACATATAAGGTGATATCCGCGAGTTTGTTGATGATAATTGTATCGGTTACCAACATTGCCGGGGCGGTATCGAGAATGACGTAGTCAAATTCTTTTTTTAAGGCGTCGATAAAGGCTGCTGTTCGTTTTTGCATTAACAGTTCCGCGGGGTTGGGCGGAATGCTTCCCGCTTGGACTATGCTCAGGTTTTCGCTATGCTCACTTTTTTCCAGCACATCGCTTAGTTGAATATCCTCATAAACTATAAATTCCGTAAGGCCTTTCTTGGATTTTGTAGTAGCGGGAAGATAGCGCTGCAATTGTGGATTTCTAATATCGGCACCAACCAGCACCACCTTTTTGCCCGTAATGGCAAGCGTGAGCGCCAAATTGAAAGCGGCAAAGGTCTTCCCCTCCCCTTTTATTGTGGAGGTAACGATAATGGATTTTCCCCGTTCGCTGTCCTCCAATTTATTTATGAATAAATATTGCAGGTTGGTGCGCAAAATTCGGTAAGCCTCCGCCATGATACTGCGGTCGTTATACTGGATAAGATCTGATTCTCCCTTGGGAACTTTGGGTATTTCCCCAATAATGGGTACAGATTTTAGGTGCTTTTCCACATCCTTCCTGTTTTTCACTTTGGTACTAAGCAAATAAAAACTGTAAATGCCGCCAAAGGGCACCAAAAGTCCTGCAAGCAGGGCGCCCAAATAAATGAGCGGCCTTTTGGGAGAAACAGGATTTCGGGACCCGTATGCGCTATCAACGATCTTCGCCCTATCCGCTGTGGCGGCCAAAGCTATGGATGCCTCTTCGCGCTGCTGCAATAAAAATAGATACAGTTGTTCCTTTATGCTCTGTTGCCGCTCGATGCCGCGAAATATTTTCTCCTTTGCCGGCACTTGTGAGATTTTGGAACTGATGATATTCTCCTGAACGTTCAAATCCTTCATTGCAATTCGCAGTGCATTTTTTGAATTTTCCAAACTGCCCAAAATATTGTCCCGCATTTGGGCTATTTGTTCATTTACGCTTTGCACCACGGGGTTTTTGGGGGTAGAGCTCTGCAACAACTTATTGCGGTATAAAATAAGTTCGTTGTAATTGTTTACCGCCCCGCCCACATTTTCATTTGAAATACCAATATTGGCCGGAAGCAGCTCATAAGGCGAGCTGTTTTTCATATAATCAATCATGGTGTTGCTCAGCTCCAATTGTGTGGAAACCTCAACCTGCCGTTTATTGAATTCACTGGCGTTTTCAAGGGTTATTTGGGCTTCCGCCTGAATATCGGTCAAGCGGTTGGTGCTCTTGAAATCTTCTTTGTTGGTTTCAACGGAATCCAATTCGCGGGTTATGATCTGCAGTCGAGATTCGATGAACTCAGAGGTTTTTCGGGCAATTTCGTTACGGTCCTGCACCGCATCCTTGTTGTACTGATAAATCAGTTCATTTAAAAAATCTTCGCCTTTTTCCTTATTTTCCGTTTGTATTGACAGCTCCACCACATTGCTCTTTGCGTCCGTATTAAATATGTTTACGTGGGTTTGGAAGTTAAGGGCCACGGTCTCTACTGACTGATAGCTCACCAAAATCGTCTTTTTGAAATAGGTTTCAAATTTTTCCTTACTTTCCAAATTGGGCAACACGGTAATGTTGCCAAACAGCAGGGATATTGGTTCCCCAAACTTGTGTGTAGCCTTGTAGGGTTGCGATTCGTTTTCCAAAATAAATTCTGAATCTGACTGTATTTCAATATATAAAGTGGGGATGGGTTTATTGGCATACGTTTCGTTGAAGGTCTGAAATTGAACCTCGAATGGCTTGTAACCATAGATTTCGGAGGTTTTTATGTTGCCCATAACTTCATACCGCGTGTTAAGCTGAAGTTCCTTCACCACTTCTGAAATGATTCGTTTTGAGTTGAAAATGGCAAGTTCGTTCTCAATCTGGTTGCTCTTGAAACGGGAAAGAAAACTCCCGAACTGTGAAAAGGCTGCCATTTCCAACGGGCTTTGGCTCTTTTCATCCTTAATGATTATGGTGGCCTTACTTTGGTATAATTGCGGAGTATAGCGCAGGTACAGAAAGGCAATAATAAATGCCACAATTACTCCAATTACAAAATAATACCAATAGCGGGAATACTGTTCAATCATTTCCCTTAGGGAAAGTTCATCAGGCTCTTGATTATTAAGATTATCGTTCATGTGTCTTTTTGAAAATTTTTACGGGACTATCTTAGTTACGTTATTCCTGCTTCGCGATTATTAAAATAAATTCTTGGGGGCTGAATATGTTTACGGGCATAAAAACTATCTAAAGATAATGGCCATAGCAGAGAGGAGCAGCGAGGCAACACTTATGTAAACCGCGGCATTTCTATTAAAACTACTACTTTGCACTTGCGCCCGGTTGGGTTCTACATATACCACATCATTTTGTTGCAGATAGTAAAATTCGCTGTTCAGGATATCGGCGCTGCGTAGGTCCAGATATTCATATTTCTTAACATTTCCATCATCGCGTATCACCAAAACATTGTCACGCCTTCCGTAAATGGTCATATCGCCAGCCAGACCAAGTGCGGCCGGAATTGTAAGGCGTTCCCCTTCAAAATTGTAGGTTCCCGGCCGATTCACCTCCCCGAGCAAGCTAACCTTAAAGTTGAGAATTCGAATGGTCACTATCGGGTCCTTTACATATTCAGAAATGCGCTGGCCCAACATTTCGCTGAGTTCCACACGGGTCATTCCCGCCACTTTCATCCTGCCCAAAATGGGAAAGTCAATGGTGCCGTCCTGTGCGGTAAGATACGCTTGTTGCTGGTTGGTATTGTTTATGGTCACGCCCGAATATTCTGTTGAAGGGCGCGTTTCGCTGATGAGGTTAAAAGGACGGACCGCGTTTAGATCATAGGCGGAAACAACGATGCTCAACAGGTCGCCACTCTGTATTTTTGAACTTTTGTTGATGGTGTCCAAGAGCATTTGGCCTTGGGACAGATCCTGAAAATACACGATTTTCTTTGGAGAAACACAGGAGACACCCACGGTCCCTGCTATAAGCAGTATTAATACCTTACTGAAAAAACGTGTCATTAATTATTTTTGTGCAAATATAAACTTTTCTTGGGAGCAAATGGAGAAGCGCTTTTCAATTAGCTTGAAATCAACCCACACCCATCATAAATTGCCTTAAAAAATCAATTCACTTTTTGCCCCAACAGCAATATTTAATCCGTTTGGATTAAGTGATTGATTTGCTTTTTCTTTTTACGATCAATGGTGATGAACCTCCTCCTTATCCAAACTTTGGAATTCTGAATTCTGGCTAATAAATTCAGGAATCAAATCCTTAAGCTTTTGCACCACTTGCTTGCGCTTGCTCTTTGTAGTAGCTTTCAAGATATGCTGGATCTTTTCGCTTACCTCGTTGAAATCGTCAACGGGAACTTTGGAAACCATAATCTTTGGATGATAGGTAGGAAGCGTGAGGGCCGTATCGCTCAGCAGCTCCTCATATAGTTTTTCTCCGGGGCGCAAGCCAACAATTTGAATGTCAATATCCTTATAGGGCTTTAGGCCAGAGAGACGGATCATATTCTCCGCCATGTCCATAATCCTTATGGGTTTGCCCATATCAAAAATATAAATTTCCCCCCCGTTGCCCATTGTGCCCGCCTGCAAAACCAATTGGCAAGCTTCGGAAATAGTCATAAAATACCTAATAATATCTTTGTGAGTAACCGTTACGGGACCACCAGCGGCAATTTGCTTTCTGAAATAGGGAATCACGGAGCCATTGGAGCCCAAAACATTTCCAAATCGGGTGGTTATGAATTTTGTGTGGATGCCTATTCGCTCCTGAAGTGACTGCACATACATTTCCGCAGCTCTTTTGGAAGCGCCCATCACATTGGTTGGGTTCACGGCCTTATCGGTAGAAATCATTACGAATTTTTCCACTCCGTGCTGCACCGAAAGATTCGCCAGATTAATGGTACCCCTAATGTTTACCGCAACCGCCTCGTGTGGGTGTTTTTCTATCATTGGCACGTGTTTATAAGCAGCGGCATGATAGACCAAATCAAATTTAAATTTGAAAAAGATCATTTCCATTCGATCCAAATTGCGCACGTCGGCAAGAATGGTCATATAATTCAGCGATGGAAATTCCTTTTGCAACATAAGGTCCATTTCGTGCAAGGGCGACTCGGCATTGTCAAGGATCACGATCTTTTTTGGATTGAAAGCCGCAATCTGTTTTACGATTTCACTGCCAATGGATCCGGCACCCCCTGTAACGAGTACAATCTTGCCATCCAAATGGTGGGCTACAATTTCGTTGTCTATTTTAATTGGGTGACGCTCCAAGAGATCCTCAATTTCAATGGGCCTAATCTGGGTTTGGATGTCCTCCTTTTTGTTCCAGTTTTCAACCAATGGCACGTTAAAGACTTCAATATTATTTGCCAAACAAGCCTCCACTATTTGATTGGTTTCGGCTATGGAAAGGGAATCGCGCACAATAAGCACCCCGTCAAGCTGGGTTTTGGCAATAAGCTCGGTAAACGCCAAGGAATCCTTATTGATGGGAAGCGAAAAAACAGGTTTTCCCAAAATGCTCAAACTTTTTGACGAAGGATTCTCCGTTAGGAAACCCATCAGTTTGAATGAAAGGTCAGATTCTGTTGTTAGCGCCCTTCCCAGGCTGATGGTTTGATTGTCCATTCCCACAATCAACACCTTTTTCTTGAAATTGCCCGAATTTATCCGTTGCAGGAATTGGTAGGTTTCCTTAACCGCAATCCGGAAGAACAACATCAAGGTAAAGGAAAAGAAAACATAGAGCAAAACCCCCGTGGTGAGGAATATTTTTTCACCCGTGAACACAAAAAAGACATAATTGAAGGCGATAACCGAAAACGCGGTCAAAAACGAAGCGGAAGCCACCTTCACCACATCCGTAAAAGTGGAATGTCTAACAATTCCGGAATAGGTTCGGAAAAGTGCAAAGAAAACAACGTTGATGCCTATAACCAGTAAGGCCTTCACGGGAAGGGGCAACACCAAATTGAATTTAAGCGGTGTGCCGTCCAGAATTACAAACATCAATGCAAAGGAAAACATACATATAAATATGTCCAGCGCAAAGACCGCCCAGCGTGGCAGGTACTTTTGATTTAATAAAAACAGCTTTTTGGAACGCATTCTTAACTTGTCCGCAATTGAATATTTCGTCTGCACTTTTCAAAAGATTTGGGTAGGCAAATATACCCTAATTTTCGATTAAGTGTATCAAAACATCGTTAATCTTAACTTTTTCTTCACTTTTCAAATTGGAACCGGAAGGAAGGCACAAGCCCATGCCAAAAAGATTTTCGGCCACTTTTTCACCATAATATGGTGCATGCGTAAATACCGGCTGTAAATGCATCGGTTTCCAAAGCGGGCGGCATTCTATATTCCGTTCCGCCATGGCTAACCGAATGTCCTCTGAGGAATGGCCGAAACGGGTTTTATCTACTAAAATACAGGAG
Source organism: Aequorivita soesokkakensis (assembly GCA_040394975.1). Taxonomy (GTDB): domain Bacteria; phylum Bacteroidota; class Bacteroidia; order Flavobacteriales; family Flavobacteriaceae; genus Aequorivita; species Aequorivita soesokkakensis_A. The sequence goes on along the minus strand of JBEBRF010000049.1, from coordinate 290 downwards.
AGCCAATGGTTGGAAAAGTAGTTGGCGCTGGGTTCGGTAAAGAGCTTAATACCCGCTACGCCATGAAAAATATCTTTATAGAAACCATTCATTTTTCTTCTCAACCCCACGTGCGCATCAAGCACCTCCATTTGCCCCCGCCCTATTCCCGCTGAAATATTGCTAAGGCGGTAGTTATATCCTATTTCCGAATGTTGGTAGTGTGGCGCATTATCGCGGGCCTGCGTGGCGAGGAAGATGGCTTTTTCCTTATGTTTTAGGTTTCGCGAAACCAAGGCGCCCCCTCCCGA